>CACXSS010000043.1 GCA_902770245.1 uncultured Planctomycetota bacterium
AACTAAAATCTAAAAGTAAAATAGGTAAAACCAAATCCTTTCTAATCAGTACAACAGGAATATTTTAACGCGCTTTTTCCTTAAGTTGATACGTATGGGTTTGGTTCTCCCCGCCTCGCCCCCCCATTATTGACAACGCTTTTAAATCGATTATAATATATCGGTTTGGAATTCCGGGCGAATAAAGCCAATCGGAGTTGAGTATTTTTGTTCAATCCCCTAATTAGAGTAATCGTTATGCCGGCTACATGTGTTATCGGTTTACAGTGGGGCGATGAAGCCAAAGGAAAAGTCGTTGACGTTTTAACGCAGAAGAACGAAATCTGCGTGCGGTATCAGGGCGGCGCGAACGCTGGTCATACCGTAAAATTTGGCGGTCAGGCGTTTAAGTTGTCGCTTATTCCCAGCGGTATTTTTCATCACAACGTTAAAAGCGTCGTTGCCAACGGCGTTGTTCTCGATCCCGCTCGCTTTTTGGAGGAGATTGAGGGCTTGACGTCGCGCGGCGTTCAGGTCGACGCGGAAAATCTGGCGCTGTCCAACCGTCTGCACGTGATTATGCCGTGGCATTTTCTGGAAGACCGGATTATGAACTCGCTGTGCGCTCACGAGCCGATTGGATCGACCATGCGCGGAATCGGTCAGTGCTATCGCGATAAAGTGGGGCGGTCGATGGCGTTTCGTCTGGGCGACCTGTATTTGCCGTCGTTCCCGGAACGGCTTAAAGAAGTTACGCAAATCAAAAATCAGTATCTCTACGGCATGAACCCGGACGGCGGAAAAGAGCAGGTTTCTTATACCGAAACGCTCGAAAAATACACAGCTTACGCGGAAAAGCTCAAGCCGATGGTTACGGACACAACGGCGTTTTTGCTCAACGCGGTTGACGCCGATAAAAACGTTCTCTTTGAAGGGGCGCAGGGCGCTTTGCTGGATATTGACCACGGCACGTTCCCGTTCGTTACCAGCAGCAACTCGTCTGGCGTTGGCGTCTGCGCCGGAGCGGGCGTTCCCGCCAAGTTCATTAAAAACGTCGTCGGAATCATGAAAGCGTATACGACCCGCGTTGGCGGCGGTCCTTTCCCGACGGAACAGGACAACGAAATCGGTCAGAAGATTCGCGACGCCGGGCATGAATACGGCACCGTTACAAAACGACCCCGCCGCTGCGGCTGGTTCGACGCCGTCGCCGTCCGGTACACGTCGCGTCTGTCAGGCGTTGACACGCTGTCGCTGATGCTGCTTGACGTTTTGGATAAAATGCCGGAAATATGCGTCTGTACAGCGTACGAAATCAACGGCGAACGCACCACCGATTTCCCCGCTCTGGTTGAAGACCTGTACGAAGTCAAACCGGTTTACGAAACCATGCCCGGCTGGATGTCGGACACGACCGGCTGCCGCAATTACAGCGACCTGCCGGACAACGCCAAACGTTACGTCGAACGGCTGCAAGAGATCGTCGGCGCGAAAGTCGGAATCGTTTCCGTCGGTCCGGACAGAGAACAAACGATATTTAGGAATTAGGAATTAGTAATTAGTGATTAGTAATTAGTAATTAGCGCAAGCGTTGCTCAAAGATATTATGGATAAACTAACAGTCAAAGAAGCTCGTCAGGAATCGTCCGCCGGTCAGACGGCGTTATTGGAAGGCTGGGTTCGATCCCGCCGCGATTCCAAAGCAGGATTCAGTTTTATTGAACTCAACGACGGAACGAGTCTGGGCAACATCCAGATTCTCGCGCCTAACACGCTGGAAAATTATCAGTCTGACGTTCTCCGTCTGACAACCGGCAGCTCGATTGCCGTTGAAGGCGAAGTCGTCAAGTCGCCCGGCGCCAAACAGCCGACGGAAGTTCACGCGACGAAAATTACCGTTTACGGCATCGCCGACGCGGAAACGTACCCGATGCAGAAAAAGCGGCACTCGTTCGAGTACCTTCGCACGGTCGCGCACCTGCGCCCTCGAACCAACACGTTCGGCGCGGTCTTTCGCGTCCGCAACTGCATCTGCCGCGCCATTCACAACTTCTTCCAGGAAAACGGGTTCCTTTACATTCACACGCCGCTGATTACCGCATCCGACTGCGAAGGCGCCGGCGAGATGTTTCAGGTAACGACGCTCAATCTGGAAGACGTCCCGAGAATTCAGGAAGGTCCCGACGCCGGGAAAGTAGATTACTCACAGGACTTCTTCGGACGCAAAACCAGCTTGACCGTTTCCGGACAGCTGGCGGTGGAAAACTTCGCCTGTTCGCTGGGGAAAGTGTACACGTTCGGTCCGACGTTCCGGGCGGAGAACTCCAACACGTCCCGGCACCTGTCGGAATTCTGGATGGTCGAGCCGGAAATCGCGTTCGCCCGTCTGCCGGAAAACATGAAGATTGCGGAGAACATGCTCAAGCGAATCTTTTCCGACTGCTTAACCTACTGCGCCGAAGACATGGAATTCTTCAACAAGCAAATTGACGAGTCCCATACGCTTATCGACACGCTCAATCACGTTATCAACTCGGAATTCGTTCATCTGCCGTATACCGAAGCGATTAAGATTCTGGAATCCAGCGGTCGCAAGTTTGACTTCCCGGTTAAATGGGGCATCGACATGCAGGCGGAACACGAACGCTTTTTGACCGAAGAGCATTTCAAAGCGCCGGTCGTTGTAACAGATTACCCGAAGGAAATCAAGGCGTTTTACATGTACCTCAACGACGACGAAAAGACCGTTCGCGCCATGGACGTTTTGGTTCCCGGCATCGGCGAGATTATCGGCGGTTCCGAAAGAGAATACCGTTTGGACGTTCTCAATCGCCGCATGGTCGAAATGGGACTCAACCCGGCGGACTACCAGTGGTACGCCGACCTGCGCCGTTACGGCACCGTCCCGCACAGCGGATTCGGCTTGGGCTTGGAACGCGCCGTCATGTACGCCACCGCCATGAGCAACATTCGCGACGTCATTCCGTTCCCGCGCTACCCGGGATCTGCGGAATTCTAGTTTAATTAGTAATTAGTGATTAGTAATTAGTAATTACGCAAGCGCTCATCAAAGATTAACTGTTATTTTCTCCCCTTACTAAAGTTTTTTGGAAAGGGGAGGTGCGAAGCCGCACAGGCAGTCCGCGCTGCCGCGCGAGACGTGTTATAATCGCTCCCGTTGGTCGCTTACTTATCCCCGTACTAAAGTTTTTCAAAGCGGGCGAAACGCCCGCGAACCGGACTCAACCGAGTGCAATTGTTGTATGCCCGGGAACTGACGTTCCCGGCTCGCCTTTCGCTATGCGTTAATTGCTAATTGCTAATTGACAATTGCTAATTCTTCCAATCACTCATATAATAGATTCTCTTTCTTTTAGGGGCTTTTCAAAGAATCGGAATTTGCTATAATATAGAATAAACAAATAATCCCCAGTTCGTTTTTTGAAAGAAAATATCCCATGGAAAGCAATCCCGTTACTGAAACGCTTCGCGCGATTTACAGTTTACACAATCGGTTTAACGAAATCCATCAGACGCTGACCAAAGCGCCGAGAATTCTGGCTCTGCACCATCAAAGAGTTGACGTTCAGCAAAAGGCTCTTGACGACGCGACCGCTCAGGTTTTGGAGCAGAAAAAGCTTGCAGCGACGAAACAAGGTCAGCTCGACGACGGTGAATCGAAAATTAAAAAGCGCGAGTCCCAGCTCATGGAGTGCAAGTCTAACGACGAATACAAAGCGCTTCAGCAGGACATCAAAGCCAGTCAGATGGCGATGAGCGTTCTGTCGGACGAAATTCTCGAAGTCCTCGAAAAGATTGAAGCTCTGGAAGCGAACGAAGCAAAGGAAAAAGAAACTCTCGAGAAAGTTAAGGCGGAGTTCGAGAAATTCAAAGCAGATATGGAAGAAAAGCGTCCGGCTCTGGAAGAGCGTCGGGCGGAGATTTTGGCGAAGCTGAAAGAAGAAGAAAAGAAGTTGCCGCAGGAATTCAAGGATTTGTACAATCGCGCGGCGCATAACACGTTTGCTCGAGACGGTCAGTACGACGTTTTAGCGCCGCTGAACAACGGAGTTTGCGGTCAATGCAACACCGCTCAGGTGAAAAACACAATTTCGCAGGTATACGTCGGCGAGTTCTGCGTCTGCCAGTCCTGCGGCCGAATCCTGTTCGCGCCGGAAGGCAGAGATTTTTAATCGTTATTTATAGGGTAATCCCATGGAAGCTCAAACTACAAACTGGAAGAACGTTCCCAACGCGCTGTCGGCGTTAAGAATCGTACTGGCGATAGTTCTATTTGTTTTAATCGGCTTGGCGTCAAAAGATGCGCCGATGTTGTACCTGTCGGCGCTGATTGTGTTTGTTTTGGCGTCGATAACGGACTTCGTCGACGGCTGGTGGGCGCGGCATTATCATCAAGTAACAAAGCTGGGAAGAATTCTCGACCCGTTTGCAGATAAAATGCTTATTTGCGGGACGTTTATTTTCCTGTGCGCTATTCCGGAACTGGCAAACGACCCGTGCGGATACCCGACGGGAATGCGTCCGTGGGTGGCGGTCGTAATCGTTTCCCGAGAACTGATTATCACGATTTTGCGTTCCTACATGGAAGGGCAGGGCATCGACTTTTCCGCCAAATGGGTGGGAAAAATCAAGATGGGGTTTCAGTGCATCGCCGCGATTGCCGCGCTGTTGTATTTGACGCTGCTTCCGTTTGCCGATAAAATGCCGTGCCCACATATCCTGCCGACCGTTCAATGGGCGATGATCGTTTCCGTCTGGATTACGGTTATTTCGACCGTCCAGTCCGCGTTGGTTTATGTCCATAAGGCGATTACAGAGTCCGTCAAAAAGGCGGCTGAATCGAAATAGTTTTCGTTATTCCGGTAAGTTGGCGCCTAGCGTTTGTGCGGGTCAGTCCGTTCACGGATTTGACGGATTAAACAGATTTTCACCGATTGGTTAATTGTTAAATCAATCATCATTTGCACATCATTGATTTTTTAAACACGAAAAACACAAAATAAGCGAAATTTACGAAAAATGTAAGGTTTGAAAATAACCCTTTCGATTGTTTCGTTCTTTTCGTGTATTTCGTGTTAAAAAAATACTTTGGGGCGGCAAAGTCGGATGAAACTTTTTTAATAGAACATTTTAAACGTCATGAGCGTAGAATTAGCTGTTATTCCTGTTGCGGGCAGAGGAACCCGTCTGTTGCCGTTAACCAAAAGTCAGCCGAAGGAGATGCTTCCTGTCGGACGCAAACCTGTGGTTCAGTACGTTGTCGAAGAACTCAACGCCTGCGGAATCAATCGGATGCTGTTTATTACCGGACCCGGCAAGACCGCGATTGAAAATCACTTCGATATCGACGCGGAACTGATTGAAAATCTCCGTCGAACGGGGAAGGAAGAGCTTTTGGCGGAACTCGCTTTTGAACGCGCCAACGTCGAGTATTTCTACACCCGTCAGCGTCGTCAGCTGGGGCTGGGACACGCGGTTTTGTGCGCTGCGCCGGTTGTCGGAAAGCAGTCGTTTGTCGTCGCTCTGGGAGACTCCATGCTCGGCATGCACGCCAAGGCGAAGGTTGTCGCCCGCATGACGCAAGTTTTTGAAGAGCAAAATGCGGACGCGGTTATCGCTCTGGAAGAAGTCCCAAAAGAAGAAGTTGTTCATTACGGCATCGCCAAACCCATGACAAAACCGGCTGACGTGTTCCAGATGGCGGACATGGTTGAAAAGCCGTCTGTTAAAGAGGCTCCCAGCCGTCTGGCTTGTGCGGCGCGATACGTGTTCAAAGCGGATTTGTTTGACTACCTCAAAGAGACCAAACCCGGCAAAAACGGCGAGATTCAGCTTACCGACGCCATTCGCGCCATGATTAACGACGGTCGCAAGGTCTTGGGCGTTCGCTGCCGAAAGAACGAAAAGCGGTTCGACATCGGGAACTTCCACAGCTACTTCAAGGCGTTTACGGAATACGCTCTGGCGGATCCCGACTACGGCGCCGAGCTGAAAGAACTGCTGAAAAGCCTTGTAAAATAGTGGTTAGTTTTAAGTGGTTAGTGGTAAGGACGCAAGCGCATAAATGAATTAATCCTACTTACCACTTACCACTAACCACTTACTACTTACTACTTACTACTTACCACTTTTCAATTGCTACTTGATAACTGCTAATTCAACTCCTAACTCCTCACTCCTCACTCACACCCCAAAGACTCCACAATACCCATGGATTATTTAGATGTTAATGCCGTTGCGAATCTGTTACATGTACTTCCCAAACAAGTTCAGCGTTGGGCGGAACGGGGACACATTCCCGCTCAAAAGATCAACGGGGAATGGCGCTTTGCCCGCGCGGCGGTTCATCAGTGGATTGAAGACAAACTGCACGACCTGGAAGGTCAACAGCAGATGGACGACGTCGTCAAACATCATCTGGTAAGCGTTGCAGAACAACTCCCGATTGAGGCGATTGCGATTCCCCTAAACGCTCGTACGCCTTCGTCGGTAATTGACGAGCTGTCGAAAGTTGCCGCCAGCACGGGTTTGCTGTGGGACGCGGACGAGATGGCAAAAGCCGTCCGTCAGCGAGAGGAAATCGCGTCAACGGCGTTGGAATGCGGCGTCAGTTTAATGCACCCCCGCCGCCCTCTGACCAACTATCTGGCTGAACCGTTTATCGCCCTAGGAATAACGCCGAAACCGTTTCCAATAAAATTGGCGGATGAAAATGACTACTGTATGGTAGACGTCTTTTTCCTGCTCTGTTCAATGGATGATGTAGACCATATCAGAACGCTTGCCCGACTGGGACGTCTGATTCGCCAGCCGGACTTTCTGTCTGATCTGCGAAGCGCTCAGTCGCCAGCAGAAGTTCTGGACGTTATTCGCGAGGCGGAATCGAAGATTAGGCAATAGGTCGGCGAGCCGGGGTGCGTAAGCCCCCGGTTAGAACCGCTTCGCGCTACAGCCCTAACTCTTCGCCTTCCCTTGAACGATCATGGCAATGCCGACGCATAAAAACGGCCAGCCGAGCCAGCGCGGCGGGTGAAGGCGAAACTCTTGAGCGGAAAAACTCTTTTCTCTGAACATGGCGTCCCACGACCGGGAAACTGCCAGTTCTATTTTTTCTGTAACAGTGGCGCCTGATTGCGTAATCGCAGACGAAATTGCTGGCGATAAGTAGACCGCGTCGACGCAATGCAGTTCCAATCCAAAAAGAATAAACAAAAAGCCCCAGTAGAATAAAGTTGACGGTTTCATAGCAAAGAATTATAAGGCAGTAGGCAATAGACAGTAGTACTTAGTGCTTAGTACTTAGTGCTTAGTGCTTAGGAATAAAGGCGCAATGCGCCTCACTATGCACTAGGCACTACGCACTATGCACTCGCTCGCCGCCTACTGCCTCTTTACTACTTCGCCGCTCCTTTGAGCATGTACGCGACGTCGTTGAGAGTCAGGTCGCGCTTGATTTGTCGGGTTGTCGTCGATTCGTCGATAACGACCAGTTCGATGTCGGCGATGTCGGCGTAGTCGGCAATCTGGTCAACGGTGATGTCGTAGGAGAACGCGGTATGATGCGTGCCTCCGGCGAGAATCCAGCTGGCGGCTCCAACAGCGAGGTTCGGTTCCGGTTTCCAGAACGCGCTGGCGACGGGCAGTTTCGGCAGCGGGGCTTTCGGTTCCAAAACCTGAACTTTATTGACGATCATGCGGAATCGGGACCCCAGGTCAATAATCGTCGCCGCAACGCCCGTTCCGGGATGAGCGGTAAAGACGAGTCGGGCGGGGTCGGCTTTTCCGCCGATTCCCAGCGGGTGAACTTCCAGCCGAGGCTTTTTCGCTGCGATGGTCGGGCAGACTTCCAGCATGTGAGCCTGAAGAATCGCGCCGTCGCCGGGGAAGTCCAGAACGTAGTCTTCCAGGAAGGACGAGCCGTTTTTGAGACCCTTTGTCATGACTTTGAACAGACGAACCAGAGCGGCGGTTTTCCAGTCGCCTTCCGCGCCGAATCCGTACCCTTCCGCCATGAGCCGCTGTGACGCCAGACCCGGAAGCTGGTTCATGCCGTGCAGCGCGTCGAAGTTGGTGGTAAAGGCGAACGCGCCCTTGTCGGCAAGGAACTGGCGAATGGCAAGCTCTTCCCGGGCGGCTTCGACAACCTGATTTCTGTCCGCGCCGTCTTTTTGTGCGTTGGGCGCCAGCTCGTACTGGTCTTCGTACTGAGCGATCAGGTCGGCAATTTGAGCGTCTGTTACATCCGCTTGAACCGCGGCGAGGTCGCCGATGGGATAATAATCGACGTGGTATCCGAGAATCGTTTCCGCCTCGACTTTGTCGCCGTCTGTAACGGCAACGTTGTTCATGTTGTCGCCAAAGCGGACGACTTTAAGATTCTGCTGATCCGCCCACGCGGCGCAGACTCTCATCCATGACGCGATTTGCATCGCAGTCGATTCCTCCTGCCAGAACCCGACAACGACTTTGCGGTTAATTCTCAGCCGGGAAACGATATGTCCGAACTCGCGGTCGCCATGAGCGCTCTGGTTGAGGTTCATATAGTCCATGTCGATGTCAGCCCACGGAATTTCCCGATTGAACTGCGTATGCAGGTGCAGCAGCGGCTTCTGGAAGGATTTCAAGCCGTGAATCCACATCTTGGCGGGAGAAAACGTGTGCATCCAGGCGATAACTCCAACGCAGCGCGGGTCGACGTTGGCTTTGGCGAAGACTTCCGAGACTTCCGCCGCCGAGTTTGCCGTCCCTTTATAGACGACGTTCATCGGCAGACGTCCGGACTCGTTCAAGCCGTTGACAATCGCCTGGGAATGGGAGTCGACAATTTTAACCGTCTCGCCGCCGTAAAGCAGCTGCGCGCCGGTTACAAACCAGATTTCGTTGTTTTCGTAAATGGTCATGGCGAATTGAGGGGGTAAAGGACGATGAGTTATAAGTGGTAAGTGGACAGTGGCAAGTTGTTAGTGCGGCGCTTTGCGTCCTTACCACTCAATACTTACCACTAATTACTACCATATTATACTCGCAATAGTTGAGATGTCAATTCAATATTGCGCAAAAGTCGTTATCTTTTTACGCAGACGATGGGGCGCCCCGTTGGTTATGAGCGGGTCAGTCCGTTCACGGATTTGACGGATTAGACGGATTTTCACCGATTGGTTAATGGAAGGCGGTAACGGAAACAAAAAGATAATTTTCCGCTAGAACCGCGTAGGCGGTTCAATATTAGTAGCCGTGGGTTTTAACCCACGGAGCGAAGCGAACGTAGTTACGCTTTGAACCGCTCACGCACAAGGATGAGCCGGCACGCGGCAGTCCCCTGCCGCAAAAGGAATCTCACGCAAAGTTTGCAAAGTCCGTAAAGTAATTTTTACCACAAAGAACACAAAGAACACAAAGAATCAATCGGCGTGAAAACGATCCACTCGCTACGTTTTACTGGTTTGTCGATTGTTTCTCTTCCTGCTTCTTTTTGTTATACTCGTTGAACAGTTTATACATAGCAGTAAAATGATTTGCCTTAGCCGCTTTAATTGGATTTGCGCCCCCCTTGTTTTTAATTGTCGGATCAGCGCCTGCTTCAAGTAACGCTTTGGCAACGTCTATTCGACTTATGCTGCAAGCCAGAAGCATTAGAGGCGTGTCCTTCTTTATATCTTGAGCGTTTACGTCAGCCCCCGCTTTGATAAGAATATTGACAATTTCGACATTCCCATAGTCCACTGCGTCATGCAAGGGCGTACGCAGATTCTTTGGAGAACGGGCGTTGGGGTCGGCGCCGCGATTGAGAATGTCCTGAACAGCTTGCAAGTCGTGGCGTCCGATTGCATCGCGCAAGAGCGAGTCAAGGCTCGGCGTATAGCCGTGACTTTCTAAACATTTCCTAAGTTCTTCTTTATTCGGGCTGCTGGCGCCAATATTATTCACATCTGCCTGAGAGGGTTTAGCTCCCAGTTTGAGTAACAGTTCAAGCATTTCAACGTCTTTGACAACAGCAAATGCAGAATTCAAGTTCGCGCCTCGCTTTGCCAGCAGTTCAACCGACTCCGGACAGTTTTGATAGACTGCAAGCTGAATTAAAGTCATGGAATATGTTCTTGGCGTTTCTACAGGCGCGCCGGCGTCGAGAAATATCTTTAAAAGTTTTGGATTTGTAACGGCGTAATCGACTGGCTGAGCGCCTTTAATATCCATGCCAACTACAGTATTGGAACCAAAGCCGACTTTTCCGGTAATAGCAGGCGTTGCCCCTGCGTCCAAAAGAACTTTACAGGCTTCAACCTGATTGTTCATCGCCGCGATATGAAGAGCAGACCGTTCGTCTCGATGAGTTGCCGGGAGGTCGATAACTACGCCTGATTTAATAATCTTTTTGATTTTTGCAACGTCTCCCCGTTGAGCCGCGTCACGCAAGCGCTCGGCTTTTTTAACCATCGCTTCCTGCTGCGGCTGAGTATATCTGCCCATATATTCAATCGGCAATCCTTTATTCTGCATGGTGTATTTTTTAACGTCCCACCATGTCAGAGACGACATTTTGCCGAGCTGAACCTGTAAATTATAATAGACTGCAAGCGCTGCGCATACGATAAGAGCGAATATCGAATAAAAGATAATTCTCTTTTTCATATTTTCATTCCTTCTAAATCAGGGGGGAACTGAACGTTCAACCAGTACTGATTATTATAATTGATTTAGCCATGGCGGTCAATAGTGTAGAAGAGAATACTATCGAATTTCAAAGCGTGTGTAATAGAAACGATCTCGAGGGGCGGACAGGACGCCCGCGAACCAACAGGACAGAGCGGCTTTCCATGTTCTAAAGATTTTTGGAAGCTGCCGCCGCAAGCGGTTTGCAGGGCTTCTTTTCGCTTCGCAATATAACCATGTCTTGACAACGCATCGGGGGTGTATTACAATACGAGAAGTGAGAACCTTTGTACAAATACGAGGTTTCAAGACGCTGCCATAACAATTTTATATGTGAGTGCAACCCGATGAACAAAATTATATCCTTCCGTTGGCTTTCCTGCTGCCTTTTGCTGTTGCTTTCGTCGTCCCTCTTTGCAGAGCCGATTGACCGCTGCGCCGTTGTCAGCCGTCACGCTATTACAAGCGATGAGGCGAATCTGGAGATTCCGCTGGGAAACGGCGAGTTCTGCTTTAACGTTGACCGGACGGGACTTCAGACAACGCGCGGGAATACTATGGCGCACTGGGGCTGGCATTCGTTTCCGCTTCCGGAAGGATTTACGCCCGCCGACGTCCCGGCGACGGGAACGTTTCAGCAGGGACGCAACAAGCCGCATGAGGGCGATAATTCGTTCACGCCGGAACAGGAGCCTCTGCGGAATTGGCTTCGCCAGAATCCGCACCGCGCCGATCTGGGGCGAATCCGTCTCGTTCGCGCTGAGGGGAATTCCGTCTTTAAGCCAATCAAGGATTCTGAAATTCAAAACGTTCGGCGGCGGCTTGACCTTTGGACGGGGCTGCATACGACGGAGTTTCAGCTGGACGGCAATCCGGTTCGAGTCGAAACGCTCGTGCGGATGGACTCGGACTGCGTCTGCGCCCGGGTGGAATCGCCGCTAATCGCTCAAGGGAAAATCGTCGTTTTGATTGATTTCCCGTATCCGACGATTCAGATGGCGCGCTATTCCGGCGACTTCAACGTTCCGGAAAAGCATACGACTGAGGTTATGCCGGGGAATTCCGTTCGTTCAGTTCAAATTCAGCGCAAGGTGGACGAATTCACGTATACGGTTTGTGCAGACTGCGCGGACAACTGTATTTTGAAAGTCAATCCAGCGCGTCACGAACTGACGATTACAGCGAACGGCGCCGTCTGTGAATTTGCCTGCTCGTTTTATGACGGTTTGCCGAAAATTGAGCGGGAAGCGCTTCGGTCGTTTGAGGAGTTGAAAGTTCAAACTGCCGCGGCATGGGAAAAGTTCTGGACGTCCGGCGCGGCTATCGATCTTTCGCTCAGCAAAGACTCGCGCTGGAAGGAGCTGGAACGCCGGATCGTCCTTTCGCAGTATCTTATGAGAACGAACTCCGCCGGCAGTTACCCGCCGCCCGAGACGGGGCTTTTGGGAACGGATCCGTGGAACGGTCGATACCACGGCGAAATGATTTACTGGCACCTGGCGCATTACGCGCTTTGGGATCGATTGGAACTGTCGGATCGGGCGCTGGACTGTTACAAAAAGAACCTCTCCGGCGCGAAAGCGCTTGCTCGTCAGCTTGGTTACGATGGCGCGCAGTGGCAGAAGTCAATCGGACCGGAAGGGCGCACGTCGCCGTGGGTGGGGAATCAGGTTCTGCTGTGGAAAGAGCCGCACCCGATGATTTTTGCGGAGCTTGAGTATCGAAACCGACCGACTCAGGCGACGCTCGACCGCTGGGCGGAAATCCTCGACGAAACTGCGAAGTATATGGCTTCGTACCCGACGAAGGACGAAGCGGGCGTCTTGCATCTGGATCCGGTCATGCCGCCGAGCGAATGCGGAATTACCCGGGACAGCGTTTTCGACCTGGCGTACTGGCGTTTCGGTCTGCGTGAAGCTAACCTCTGGCGGGAACGCATGGGAAAAGAACGCGTGAAAGAATGGGACGAGATTGCAGACCATCTCGCGCCGCTCCCGACTTTGCCGGGGCTTCCGGAGAACGAGGCGGTCTGGATTCACTCGGCGGAATGGCTCGACTCTTACGAAAAATACAATTGGGAACATCCGAACCCGGTCGGCGTTTACGGGATGATTCCGCCAACGGCAGGCGTGGATCCGGAAACGGCGCGTCGAACCGTGAAGAAGGTTTACCAGACGTGGCGCTGGGATCGCGTTTGGGGCTGGGATTTCCCCTGGACTGCCATGTGCGCAGCGAGAACCGGCGAGACGGAAATTGCTGTGGAGATTTTGCTTCATCAAAGCCCGAGAAACGCCTACGATCTGCGCGGCGTCAACGCAAACAATCCGTGCCCGTACCTGCCGGGAAACGGCGGTCTGCTGTACGCCATCGGCATGATGGCTGGCGGCTGGGACGGCGCGCCGGAAGTCGATCGAACCAAAGGCGAAGCTCCCGGATTCCCGCGAAATGGACAGTGGTTTATAAAGGCGGAAGGGTTTAAGCCGGCTCCGTAATTCTTAGGTCTTTTTGAGAAAGTCTGAAAAAATAGCGAACCAAATTGACTGTTGGAGGGTATAATATAATTATGACGAGTCTGACGGATTCATCCGTCGTTAAATAATCAATAGTTCGTTTACAAATTTATATTATGAGTTTCGACATTCAATCGATTAACATTCAGGTTTCTCAGCAGGCTGAGAAACTAACGCTGCTGCGGCAGGAAATCGGCAAGGTTTTAATTGGTCAAAAGACGATGGTTGACCGCCTTTTAATCGGGCTGCTGACCGGAGGGCATATCCTTCTGGAAGGCGTTCCCGGTTTGGCAAAAACGACTGCAATCAAGGCTCTGGCGCAGGCTCTGGACTCTAAATTTCAGCGAATTCAGTTTACTCCAGACCTTCTTCCCGCCGACCTGTTAGGAACGATGATTTACGTTCCCGGAACCGGCGATTTCCAAACCCGAAAGGGTCCGATTTTCTCGAACTTTATCTTGGCGGATGAAATCAACCGCGCGCCGTCTAAAGTCCAGTCGGCTCTGCTGGAAGCGATGCAGGAAAAGCAGGTAACAATCGGCGATTCCACCTATAAGCTGGACGATCTGTTTTTGGTTATGGCAACGCAAAACCCGATTGAGCAGGAAGGCACGTATCCGCTGCCGGAAGCCCAGCTTGACCGATTCATGCTCAAGGTGAAAATCACGTATCCCAAGCCGGACGAGGAAATACAGGTTCTCAATCAGGCGTTGGGCGCGGTCGCCCCGACGACGTCGCCGGTTCTGTCCGAGGCGGATATTCTGTCCATGAAAAAGACGGTTGAACAGCTTTATATCGACGAGCAGATCAAACGATACATTCTCTCGATTGTTCAGGCGACGCGCAATCCAGAAGATTACGACCTGAAAAAGCTCAAGCCCCTTATCGAATACGGCGGATCTCCGCGTGCGACGATTTACCTTGCTATTGCCGCCAGAGCGGAAGCGTTTCTCAACGGCCGCGGCTTTGTTACGCCTCAAGACGTTAAAGACATCGCTTACGACGTTCTGCGCCATCGTATAATTCCAACGTACGAAGCAGAAGCGGAAGGTTTGACGTCGGAGAATATTATTGACGCCGTTCTTCAGGCTGTACCGGTTCCGTGATTTTAGGCAACTGGCAATAGGTTTTTAAACACGAAAAACACAAAAATAACGAAAAAACACGAAAATTTAAAATTATAAAATTCTTTCGTCTTTTTCGATTCTTTCGTGTATTTCGTGTTAAAAATTTTCCTCGCAACTATGAACGATAATAATACAAATCCGTCCGCATTGTCCTCAATAGGCATAACCGCAGAGAAAGTCCGTCGATTGCAGATTGTTGCCAATCGACGCGTTGACGATCTGTTGGCGGGACAGTACAAAAGCGTGTTTCGCGGCCGTGGCATGGAGTTTGACGAAGTTCGTCAGTACCAGCCCGGCGACGACATTCGCGATATAGACTGGAATGTAACAGCGCGGTCTGGCGAGCCGTTTATTAAACGGTACTGCGAAGAACGAGAGCTGACGATTATGTTCCTCGTTGACGTCTCCGCGTCCGGGATTTTCGGGTCGGCGAACAAATCGAAGCTCGACGCCATGACGGAAATCGCGGCGGTGCTGATGTTTTCCGCGTTGAAAAACAACGACAAAATCGGCATGATTACCTTTGCCGACGACGTTATCGAATACATCCCGCCCAGAAAGGGGAAGTCGTACATTCTGTCGATGATTCAGAAGCTGGTAACGATTGAACCGGTTCGGCGTCAAACGAACCTGTCTGCCGCGCTGGAGTTCATGACCAGGGTTTTGAAACGCCGCGCGGTCGCGTTTCTCATTTCCGACCTTGACGGCGACTTGTCCCAGCGGGCGCTCATGGGCGCCAACAGACGTCACGATTTGGTGGCGCTGAGAGTAAACGACCCGCGCGAGTACGAAATTCCCGACGTCGGGTTTATAACTCTGGAAGACGCCGAGACAGGAGAGTTGATTGAACTCGACGCCCGTTCGCCCAAGGTTCGCGCTCTGTTCGCTCAAAACGCGAAACAGCGTGACGAACAAATCAACGACCGCCTTCGCCGCTCGAAAGTCGATCAATTAAAACTCGATACGCAGTCCGACTCCGTTGACGAACTGCGAAAATTTTTCGATATGAGGGAAAGAAGAATTAGGCATTAAGAAGTTGCGAGTTGCGAGTAGCGAGTTGCGAGAAGATTTTGTGATGCGCTTGCGTGACTCCTCACTCCTCACTCCTAACTCCTAACTCCTAACTCGCATTCCCTTGAGATTATTATGAAGATTAATTATATACTGTCGTTATGGCTTTTTCTGGCTCTGCTGGCGTTTGAGTCGGCAGGCTGGGCGCAAGACGCTCCCAAAGCCGAAAAGGATGCAGCTCCGACCGCAGTGTCGGTAGAGTCGTCTGCGTCGCCGCTGGAAAATGTGACGCTGGCTACGGACGTCAAATGGACGATTAAAGTCAACGTACCGGAAGGATATGCTCTGCCGTCGGCGCAGATTCCGAAAAAATGGGGAGCCTGGACGATAGCTGCGTCGGAAACGCTTCAGACCAGCCCAACAACGCACGAGATTCGCCTGACGCTGCGTCCGACGAAACTGGGCGATCAGGTCGTGCCTGCGTTTCCCGTCTATTATCAGGATAAGTCCGGCAAACCGGGCTGCGTGGAAGTCAAACCGTTTAACGTCAAGGTTGTTTCCAAGGTTGCTAAAAGCGAGGACAATCTCAAGGGAATGGGGTCTGAAAATTCTCTCCTTGACGTCAAAAAGAATCTCTTGCCGTATATAATCGCCTCTTTGGCGGCGTTAATTGTGATTGTCATGATTTGGTCGGCGTTTTTCAAACGAAAGAAATCGTCCAAATCGGAAAAGCCAAAATCTCCGTACGAACTGGCGATGGAACGCATGAAAGCCCTTCTGGAATCCGGGTTGGCTCATCGCGACGTGAAAATGTTTTACGTGGAACTGACAGGCATCGTCCGAGAGTTTATCGAACGCACAACGCTGATCAACGCTCCGGAACTGACAACGGAAGAATTCCTTTACAAGATCAGTCAGGGGAACGTCTTTTCTGATGTCGAACGCATTCGGCTAAAGCATTTTTTGGAGTCAGCGGACATGGTCAAGTTTGCTCAACACGATCCTGGCGAAGCGGGAATCAATACGGCAATCCATAACGCCGAAGCGTTTATATGTATAGAGATGGAAGAGAAGCAAGAGGGAGATGAGTTAGAAGTGAGGAGTGAGGAGTGAGGCGGCGAGGCGCCGCTCCCAGCCCGCGCTGCCGCGCGAGATGTATTATCATCGCTCCCGCTGGTCGCTCCGTTACCGCCTTTCATCTTTTCGCAAATCATAATATCAACATTGTATCATGAATTTTGAATTTCATTCGCCGTTATGGCTTTTACTGCTTATTCCGTGGACTATCGCGGCGCTGTCGTTTGCGTTCCCGTTTGGGAAACGACGGCAAAGCAGATCGGCGAT
>CACXSS010000044.1 GCA_902770245.1 uncultured Planctomycetota bacterium
GTCAGCCTCATAGTCCTCCTTCCACTCTCCGGATTCCATATAGTCCTTGAGGACCTCGAGTTCGTCCTTGAAATCCTCGTATTCGCCGACGGCCTCTTCCAGTCCCGCCAGCACGCGGGTGAGTTCGTCGTACCTGTCCTCCATCAGGGAGATCCTTTCAATTCTAGCTTGCTTGTCCATTTCAATCAGTTGGTTTAGTTATCGATAGTGTCAAAGTATCATAGTCTCACTATAAGTCCAGCGATAAGGGCCGACGGGATGGCCAGAACCATGCCGAGGAGGGAGCCCTTGATGTGGAACCAGTAGTCGTGGTAGTCCTTCGTCATGTCTTCCGTCCCTTTGATCACAAAATGTTTGTCGTGACAGAACCAGAGGCAGTCCAGCACGATGGCGTCGAACCAGTTCACGACATTCCAGAGGGCATAGGCCGTAAGGAAGCCGTCCCAGAAGGTCGTGCAGCCGTTGGCGTAGCGAACCAGCAGGCCCAGCAGCACGCCGAAAACGACCAAGGCGGTGATTTTCTTCGCGTAGAAGACCGGTCCGCCGGGACGGTTGCTGTCATCGACGAGGCCCAGTTGCCGGCAACGTTCGATGATCGCCGGGGGATAGTTGAAGACCGTCTTCACCGGGTCCCTGGACATCAGGAAGACCAGCAGGGAGAAAAGGGCGCAGGCGGCGAGGGATTCAATAAGGAAAGTCATGGCTAAGGCTGTTTAGGTCCCCAGACGAAAAGTCCTTCTGCCTGGGCGCACTGACACACCAGCTCCAGCAGATCTTCGTCCGGATTGTAAATGGTCATGTAATGGTCGTCGCCGCTGAAGGTCACGAGCGCATCGTCGGATCCGATGAGGATGGAAAGAGGGGAGTGGGAAGCTGCGCTCTCTTCGAAACGGCGCGCCAGGTCCCCGGGGGATGCGTTCAGGATCCAGCTCTCCCCGTCCGTGCTCATCTTCAGGTCATAGTAGCAGTTCAGCCTGATGAGTATCCTGGCGAACCTCCAGCTGATCTCATCAAGCCAGGACAGGAAATACCGCTCCGCCTTGAAGTACTGGCCGGCGGATCCGGCCGGGACTTGCTTCGGCAGGACATCGATCAGCCAGTAGGGCTTCGACAGAAGATTCTCTATGCAATCAGTCTTGTCCATTCAGAGACAAATTTAGGAAATCTTCACATCAATAAAAACTGCCAGGATGGTTTGCTGACCGGATAACTTTTGGACGTCGTCCGAGTTCATGGTTTGATTCTGCAAGTTCCTCTGACCGGCAATGAGCTTTTCCAGATCCTTGATGTACCCCTTGATGCGCTCTTTTTCCGACTTGACGCGGCGCATGCGGTTTTCCGTTTCCAGAACCTTGAGCAGATCGTTGAGGTCGGCGCGGAGATCCTTTTGGTTGTCCAGAGCGCGGCTTATTTCGCCGTCTTTGAGCAGATCGGTCAGCGTTTGGAACTGCGGGTCGATCATCTTCTGCTTGCCCTGAGCAATGACCTTTTTAATCAGTTCCGCTCGGTCAGGGTCTGTCAGAGCCGTTGTTTCCGACATGCGGAGGAGAATCTCTTCCAGCCGCTTCCACTGGTCATGAACGATGCGCTGTTTCTCTTCCAGCGACGCCTCTTCAGGAGCCTTCGGTTGAGCCGGCTGAGCCGTTTCCGCCGCCTGATCCGGTTTCTGCTCCGCTTCCTGAGCCAAGCCAGTGGAACCAAGCCAAACCAACAGCGCCAACGCGATAGTAGTATATAGTAGTCGTTTCATTTCTTTAAACCGAGGTTAATTTAGTTAGGAGTTAGGAGGGAGGAGTGAGGAGTTGATTTCGCTGCTCGTTGCTTTCTCGCAACTCGCAACTCGCAACTCGCTACTATATTAATATAATTATAACCCCAAATGAGATTTTGTACAAGGGGACGGGCAAGATTTTTTCAGATTTAAGAATAGAAAATTTTTGGTTGCGAATGTTGATAGTTTTTATTTTTGAACGCGCCCTTTCAGATTTAAGAATAGAATAATTTGGCAGCGTTTTGGACTACTCTTCCGACTCTTTCCCGCCATGCTCTCTGAGACATTGAACTACGTCTTCACTTGAAAGAAGATTATCATTGGCTTTATCCAAAGGAGTCTCTCCTTTATTGTCTTTTACATTGACGTCCAACCCCTGTTCAACAAGCCATTTAATAACCTCGAAAGAATCGTGCATAGCAGCCCAATGTAAGGCAGTCAATCCATCTCTGTCTTTTGCATTGATATCCGCCCCCTGTTTAACGAGCCATTTAACTATTTCTAAATGATCGTCGGAAGCAGCTCTATGTAAGGAGGTAAATCCGTTGTCGCTTTTTGCATTGACGTCCAATCCCTGTTTAACCAGCCACTCAACAAGTTTCAAATTACCGCTTTGAACGGCATATATCAGAGTAGAACTTCCCCATCTGTCTTTTGCTTTGACGTCCACGCCCTGTTCAGCCAGCCATTGAACAATTTCTAAAGAACCGTTTGAAGCTGCATGACGCAAGGCGATAAATACAGAATCGTCTTTTGCTTTGAAGTCCGCGCCAAGCGCAACGAGACATCTAACCTGTATTAAAGAGTTATTCTCAATAGCATGATCCAAGAGGGTGTTACCGTCAGAATCTTTATAAAATCGAACGATAAGCGTCAATACTAAAAAGCAAACGACGAGAACGGTTAATGCGATAAAAACGTATTTTACAATATTTGTCTTTTGCATAACATCTCCTTTTGCGAGGGCGAGAGAGAACGAACGCTGATCTCTTATCTTGTTTTCTTGAATTATAGCGCCAATCCCGGTTCGGTACAATAGGGCGCTCATACCGCTTGAAACGCTCTAAAGATTTTGGTTGTACAAACAAGGAAAAGGAACGCAGAGTACGCAGACTACTCGCAGAGAGCGCAGAAGCAAGCGACCATGTGTCATCTACGCCCGATTCTCGGGCTATGACACGATGTCCGCTTGCGTTTTTTAAAATAATTAAATTAACCGGGCTTAATTAAAAAATCGGGCGGGAATCGTGGCGTAGCTAACGTAGTTAGCGTCGTCGCCACATTCCCAGCCCGTCTGCGTATTCTGCGAGGAGTCTGCGATCTCTGCGTTCAAAATAAAAAAGCAATTGCTTCAAACCATCTTATTTCGCAAGCGACCAACGGGTCGGGTATAATACGTCTCGCGCGGCAGCGCGGATTGACTCCCCCGCCTGCGGGGCTTGAAAAAACTTTAGGTCGCCAGCAAGCTGGCTCCCTTTTAGAGAAGTTTTTTCAAGCGGAAATAATATGAGGGGAAAACCTTTTTTGAAAAAAAGGTTCTTCCCCTCAAACTCCCCTTTCCAAAAAACTTTAACAAGGGAATATAAAAGCGACCAACGGGAGCGGATATAATACGTCTCGCGCGGCAGCGCGGATTGGGAGCGGCGCCTCGCCGCCCGTGTACGGGCTGACCCGCACACAACCAACGCGCCGCTACTGCGCCGCGGAGCGCGAGCCGTTGGGTCCGGCGCCAATCGGGACGCCGTTGGGCAGCGGTCGGGCGGCGACGCGGTACCCGGAATCGTACAGGTATTTCTCAATCTCCTGGAACTGGACGAAACTGTCTTCGTAAACCCAGACGGTAATAACCGTCGTGGCGGGATTGTTCTTCCGAAGCAGTTTCTGGAACGAAGATTCCATGCTTTCCATCGCCTCGTCGACCGTCTCGCCCACTTCTTCAGAAACCGGAATAAACCGGACGTCGACAGACGCGTTGGTATTCTCTTTCCACGCAGCGCCCTCCAGGAAAAAGCCGTCGAACGGGCCGACGGTCGCGGTTACTTTTCCCCCGTCCCACATCGTCTTGGTATTGCCCGGCGACATGACAACCTGTTTGAACGATTCAATCAACTTTTCCGACGGGATACAGGCGACGCGCCCTTTTTTGACCTGAATCCAGACCTCGCTTTTGTCCACCTGTTTGCTGATCGCGGTCGGGTAACATTCGAGCTTTTTCACGTCCGGCTTTTTCTGCGACATCTCGTACCCGATGCTCTTTTCCAGTTCCTGAACCTCCGTCGACTTTTGCGCTATTTTCTGCTGTAAATCGAACTTCTCCTTTTCCGCCTCCGAGAGCTTTTCGCGTTTGGATTCGATTTCCTTTTTCGCCTCCTCGGTCGCCTGAGCGATTTCCGCCCGGGTCTGATTTAACGCCTGCGCCTGCGCTTCAACCAGAGCAATCGTCTTTTGCGTTTCCAACGCGTGCGCTTCAATCGACGCAGCTTCCGACGCCGACTGTTCCACCTGCTTTTCCAGTTCCGAGTTGCGAGTAGCGAGCTGCGAGTCGACCTCTGCCGGCTTGTCTTCTGTAACACTCTGTTCCTCGACTGTAACCGGATGAGCGATTACATGCTGAACTCGCGCGCCAACCACCGCGGTGAGAATAATCAAAATACCGACAATATTCGCCACGACGTCAAGGAAGGAGTCCTGCCCTGCGCCGAGTGATTCGTCTTCTGCTTGGGATTTGTTACTTCTATACATATGGGGAATAGGGAATGGGGAGTAGGGAGTAGGTTGTGGGAATAATGCTTAATTCGCCGAAGGCGAAATCTATTCCCTATTCCCTACTCCCTAATCCCTGTTATTCTTCTATCTCAATTCCGCTGTCTGTCAGAGCGGAACGGAGTTCTTTAACGCGGGGTTCGGCGCCGGGTTTTGTAGACAGTTTCAAATACGGCTTCCAGTAGGAATTCGTACCAGCATCGCCCCACGCCGACGTCTGACCGCGAACGGTGCGAATTAATCCTTCAACGACAGTGTCCGAAACGTTCCCATAAAACGGCAGCCGAATCGGTTTTTCCGACGTCATGGCGGGATAGACGACAAAGCAGTCCGGCTCGACGTCAACGCGAACGGCGCGAGAAATGGAAAGCGCTCTAGGATGATGTTCCGGAACCGCCCAGTTGGGACCTAACCGCTGCGACAAACTGCGCTGATGTTTGTCGTGTTCGTTGTCCTTCTTCACAAATTCCGCCGGGTCAACGTTGACTTTCGCCGCGACCTGCGGCTTTCCGGAACTGTCCGTATACGCCATTCCCATCTGTCCTGTAACAGGACGAGAGCTGGAATTCTGGAGCGTCGCCGTTTGACTGCCTTGCTGTCCCGGGATTGGCGGAACTTCCGGCGGGGGAGGCAGAAGCGGATTGTATTGCATATCCGACTGCTGACCGCCTTGTCCGGCTTGACCGGTTCTCTGTCCCGACGTCGGCGCTTTAGCTGTTACGCTTTTCACGCCGACGGGGTCGGAAGAATTCCTGCCGGTACCTGTCAGGAGCGGGTTCGATCCCAGGGCGTTGCTGGACGGGTCGATGTTTTCCGCTTCCGTCAGCCCGCCAAAGACGCTGTTCGACACGGATTTAGCCGTCTCGTTTTGCGTTGATTCCAGCGGCAGATACACGCCGGTCGAGCCGGAGCCAGGACGTCCGCCCGCGTTTGGATTGTACTGTCCGGCGCCCAGCCCTCCCAAGCCTGCGGAAGTAAAGCCCTCTGCGTCCTGCTGACCGGGAGAATTAAATCCGGAAGCGCCGGGAGCGCCGCCGGGGGGGAGTTGCGAGTTTAATCCTCCGTTATTACTTATACCGCCGTTATTGGTTCCATTAAAGTATTGTCCGCCCAGATCGGTTGAGCCAATATTCCCCCCGCCGAAGTCGGGCGATCCCATGACAATCGAGCCATTGTCTGGATTGCCGGGCGTACCATATCCGGTCGAATTGAATCCGGTTCCGTAGGGACCGGAATTGACTGCGGACGCTGCGTCGGGCGCTCCGCCGGGAACGCCGCCAGCGCCGATGCCGGGATTTCCGCCGGATCGACTGTTACGCAACACTTCCGCCACGCGGCTGGAACCGTCCAGGCTGATAGCTTCTCGCGCGCCGGCGCCGTTGACCCGGTACGCAACCGGGCCGTTGGCAGACCCTTCCATTGCGGGAGCCATCTTCGCCATTTCCCGCATGTTGATTCGCGCTCTGTCGACCGCTTCCTGAATGGCGGCTGTCATCTCGGAATCTTCCGGCGGGTAAACCAAATCGTCCGCCTGTTTTTCGCCGATGAGCTTGTATCCGAAATCGTCTCCAAAAGCGGAAATCGCCATTCGCGCCGCGTAGTAATATTCAATCCCGTCCGGGCGAACCAGAATCAGCGGGTACGGCTCCCCATCTTCAACCGGATCAAAGGCGTTTTGCTTGAGCAGATATTCTCTCTTGGCGCGCATGGCGGCTTCCAGCGGAGATCCCAGCGACAGATTACATGCGAAGTCGCTGGCGGTGAGATAAATTTCCTCCGGCTGAAGAACAACGCCGTGCGACGTACAGACGACGTAAATCGGGTATCGGTTTGTATTGTACTGACCTTTATGCGGAATGACCGCCAGACCGGGCTTGGTGTCACGGTTTTTCTCTCGAAGCCCTTCCAGCTCCTTCTTTTTGCTGGCGAGATCCGATTCCATGCTGGCAAGCTGCTCTTTGAGAAATTCCGTATCGAGAGCTTCCAGCTGACCGCCGAGCTTTAAAGCGTCGTTGCGAAGCAGTTCGACTTGCGTTCGCAAATCGCCCAGCTCGGTTTCGATCCCGCTCAGCGCCAAGCGCGACGCCGTCAGTCGGGAATTGAGTTGTTCCTGAATCTCCCGAATCTGCTTTTTCTTTTCCTCGATTTGCGCCAGAAGCTGCTCATAGTCCGGCTTTTCAACGTCCTCGGAAACGACGCTTTTCTCTTCCTCCTTTTGAGCGAGTTCTTCCTGCTGTTCGTTTAACGCCTCTTGCCGTTCGTGCTTTGCCAGATCCGCCATGATGAGCAAAACGCCCAGCAGCGATCCCATCGTACACAGCAAGACCGCCAAAAAAGGAAACAGCGATACCGGGTTTCCTTTGGCTGACGAGTTTCGGCGGGAGGAAGTGAAGGACATCTAAGGGGATTGGTGAAAGGCGGGAGGGGTTTATAGTTAGGAGTTAGGAGTGAGGAGTGAGGAGTTGAAAGAAAACGATTTCTCGCAACTCGCAACTCGCAACTCGCAACTTTTTACGCTGCGTCTTTAAGTCGAACGTTTGTCTGGTTCATTCTGGACGCCAGCATTTCTACGGCGGCTGCCAAATTGACAGCGGCGTTTTCAAAGCTTCTCGCGCCCGCCAGGACGTTCAAATTCTGGCTCATCGTCTGCTGCAGTTCCGTAATACTCCCGGAAACGGAATTTATCTTGGACAGCTGCGCTGTCTGAAGAGCGATCTCTTTTTGCGCGGATTCAAGAGCGGAAACGGAATCGGTAAACCCTTCGGCAGACTGTTTCATCTTTTCCGCCGTCTGATCCTGAATCTTCGCCAAGCCGGACAGGAACGCCTGATTTTGCTGTGACATCGTCTGGTCGACGGATCGGGAAATGGAATCGGACAGGACGTCGTTGAGAGCAGCCGCCAGATTTCTCCGCAGAGCGTCGCCGGTCTGTTCTAACCGGTTTTGCCATTGAGAGTCCGCAACGCTGAACGCCTCCTGCCAAATCGCCGATTGATGAGCTATCATCTCTTTAACGGATTCGACCATGCTTTCCAACATTCGACGCAGCGACGTCAACTCGCCGTCCGGCGTGTTGGGAATGACCTCAAAGCGACCCGCCAACTCGCGGCTGGCGATTTTATCGACGGTGGAAATCAAGTCGTTTTCCCGCCCTTCGACAACGTACTGGGTAAACATCAAAACCATCGACAGCGCCAACGCCAGAGCGGTCGTATCGAACGCGACGCTCAACCCGGCAAGCATTTTCTTCAGCGAATCGCCGCCGTCAACGCTCACGCCCAACTCGCCCATAGCAACGGTAATCCCGATAACGGTGCCCAGGAATCCCAAAATCGGAATCGCCCAAACGATAATTCGAGACAGCGCGTAACTCTGATGCATCGCCGCCGAGTCCATATCCGACAGGTATTTCAATTCGTCTTCCAAACCTTCGGCAGAGCCGTTGCGGCTGACGTAGCTCAACGCGGAACGGAACCGACCAATCAAATACGAATTCTGTTTGGACGAGGACAGCGTGTCAAGCTGATTGAGCATCGGCGTTGCCGCCAGAGGCGGAACCGGTTTGCTTACCGCGCCAAAAAGACCTTTCGACGTGAACCCGCGCTGACGCATGACGTCAAAGCCCTTGATTATCAAGGCGGACAGCCCCACGAAAAACAGAATCGCCTCAAAGTACTCGACCGGGTGCCCGGCGAAATAGCGAACAATCAAATCGTTGTTTATCACGCCTTTGTGAAGGAGCGTGTAAAAAATTGCACAACATGTACACCCCCACAGCAGAGGCGATTTCATCACGGAGGCGAAAAACTTTATCAATGCCATTTGGATTATTCCTTCTAACCGTTAAACTTTACGATTAAAACGCAATTCAGTCAAAAAAATTCATTAAAAAGCCGGGAACGAGCAAAAGTCCACTTAATTAAAAGTCGATTTAATTAAAATAAAACTTTTTCAGGGAGATACCCAATCCCCTCATTTAAAATAAAGCCTCGTTCCCGGGGGGGAAGCAGTCCGATAAGCAGTTCTCATCGGACTGCGCTTTTATTTACAGACGCCTTTTTGGCGTCTTTTCTTTTTGGTTTGTCGGCTTTATCTGGACAGTACCGCGCCATGCTCTTGGATGTCTCCCAAAAGTCAACGCTCTTGACAGGCAGCCCCATCGATTCCGCCTGACGGTAAATAAGTCGGGCGAACTGCTCGGACGTTGGATTGGAATCGACGCTCACGCATTTCACGCCTGCTTTGGTCAGAATCGGAAGCAGGGGATCTTCGCTGTTGAGAATCGTTTTGTGATCCCAGTTCTCCTCAACCCAGCTTTCGATGGTTTGCTTAATCTGATGAAAATCGACGCTCAAGCCGGACTCGTCCAGCGACTCCTGCGCCAGCGTAACGCGAACGATGCCGTTGTGCCCGTGCAGATTGCCGCACTTGCCGTCGTAACGCCAAAGCCGGTGCGTATAACTAAACTCAAATTCTCTGGAAACCTCGTACATAATTGACTTGTCCGTTTACAACGGATTTAACGCATTTGTCATTTATAGCGATATTTCAAAACACTTTAACCGATTTCCCGTGTTTAGTAAATAGCAAAATGAGGGTTTTCACGTCTGAAAAAGTTGATTTAAAAGAAAATCTTCAAAAATTTCCTATTTTTTAATTCACAATTTCAATTTATGAGTTATAAATAATAGAGGTTAAGTGCATAGTGCGTAGTGCATAGTGTATAGGGTAAAGTTGTTTGCAGAGACGCTTTGCGTCCTGATTACCGACTCTAAGAGCTTGTTTACTATGCACTAAGTACCAGGTACTAAGTACTTTTTCAAAAAAATCCAGAGATTTCGAAATAAAAATCTTGATTTTTTTCGAAAAAGTGTTTAAAATAATAAAAGGAATGTATATAAACAAAAGTTGATTTTGGTTTTTCCTTTTATTTTATTACATTGATGATTAACAAAAATCTGCTGTGGCTTCTGCCGGTGGCTCTGATAATTGCAGCGTTGTTTTGCTTTCAGAACAATGCGGCGGAAAACATATCCAGTTCTGGAATTGTAACCACGGCAGGCGAATGGTTCGGCTTTTCCGAAACCGTCGAAAACAAATATCAGCAGATTACCGTTATCGATTCCACGAAAAAAGTGATGGCTGTTTATCAGGTCGATCTTGCCAGCGGGGCAATTAAAGTGTGCGCCGTTCGCAAACTGACCTACGACATGGAAATAGAGAATTTAAATACGCAAAAACCGTTGCCTCGCGAGATTCGCCAGTTGCTGGAATCCCAATGAGTTTTTCTCGAAGGCAAAATTTATAGCTTAACTCAACACAAGGTTCAGTTATGGAAAACAGGTTATATTCGATTGACGAAGTTGCTCAATTGATGGGCAAAACGCCGGCAGAAATTAACGAGATGCGCATGCAGGGCAAAATCTACGGCATGCGAGACGGCAGTTCATGGAAATTCAAGGGACCGGACGTCGAAAAACTTCTTCACCCGGTTCAGGAACAAGCCTACGATGAAGACTACGCTCTGGCTGGCGACAGCGGTCTGTCTTTAGACGAAGACCCTAACGCTGCGGAAGCCTCCGACGTCATGAACGCCGCATCGCTGGACATCAACTCCACGCTCGATTCGTCTTCCGGCGTTTCTCAAGACGCCAACGTTTTGGACATCGGCGAAGACGACCTCGTTTTGGGAGAATCCGACGTTATGAGCGACGTTACGCTCAACGGAGAAAGCAGCGGCATCAACCTCTACAAACCGGAAGGCGACAGCGGCATTTCTCTTGACGACAACGAACTCAGCGGCGCACTCGACGCCGGCAGCGTCGCCATGAAATCCGATTCCCTCAACGTCAATTTGGACGACCTCGTTTTAGACGACGACAGTCTTTCCATTATCGAAGGAGCCTCCAGCGCGTCTCTCCCGGAAGAAGGAAACGAATTCACGCTGACCACTACGCCGGACGATACCGAAGACGAATCCGAAACGGGTTCTCAGGTTATTGCGCTGTCCGAAAACAGCAATGACTTCAGCGACCCGCTCATGGGCGTTGGCCCAGGCGCAATTGAAGGCGCGGCAGAAGGCGTCGACATGGGCATTGACTCCTCCGTCCCCGCTGGCGAACCCGGCTTGTACGGCGGCGTTCTTCCTCCGGACGTTACTCCCGAACTTATCGAAATCGCCCGAGAAATCGGGAAGAAAGACAAACCGTACACGGTTCTCAACATCATTGGTCTGTTCCTTTGCATTGTCATGCTGACCATGACGCTGATCATGTCTGTCGACCTGGTTCGCAACATGTGGAGCTGGCAAGGTCCGTATCAGATTAACAGCAACCTGATGGACTGGCTGTTGAGCTACTTCAACTAAATCCTTTTTTCATACCAAAACTCCTTTTTTGAAAACGCGTCAGCGCAGATTTTTTTCTGCGCTGGCGTTTTTTTATACCCGGAGCCGCGCAAAGCCCTCCGCTGAGTTAAAACGTTCACTCTGTAAATTTAAACGAATTATTCTCTTTTCGATAAAATATATGGGATTCGCTATTGTATTTGTTTGATGAATCGTGTAAAATCTGTATATATGAATTATATAATTTTGATTTCAAAACATCGAATTTTACAAACACCCAAAATCATGACAATTAACAAACAGGACGCCCGCGAAGCGATTCTCAATCACGTCAGAAGAATTAATTACTCCCCGGTCAAAGCGTCACGGCTGGCGCAGCAGGTCGGATTCGCCAAACACGATTTGGAAGCCGTCAAGCGGCTGATTAAAGACTTGATTTCCGAAGGCGTTCTGCGTTACGGCAGCGGGCATAGAATCCAGGCGGCGGAACAGCAGGTCAAGGTGGACAAATCCGAAAAGACGATTACCGGCGTCTACTTCCGAAAAGGTCCCGGGCGCGGCATCGTTCGTCAGCCCGGCTTGGACAAGACCAAGCAAAACGAGATTTCCATCAAGGGCGCCGACGTTCTCAACGCCTCCGATAGAGACACCGTTTCCGTCGTTCTGGATGGCGGGCGCCTGAACAGAAAAGGACAGCGAATCGGGCGCATTGTAGACGTTCTGGAACGACAAACGAAAAGCTTTGTCGGCACGTTTAAATTCATCGGCGCGTCTGGATACGTTGAAGTCGACGGCGGTCTTTTCGATAAACCGATTTGGGTCGGCGACGCCCGCAGTAAAAACATCGAAGAGGATACAAAAGTCGTTATCGAGATGGTTCGATTCCCCGAAGGCGAGCGTCAGGGCGAGGGCGTCATTACGGAAATTCTCGGTCCCCGCGGCGTCCCGGAAGTCGATACGATGTCGGTTATTCGCCGGTACGAACTCCCCTACAAGTTCCCGGAAGAGGTTCTCGATTACACGCGTCAAATTATCAACCGGTATCCGGAAACGATTCCAGCCAATCGAACTGACCTCACCAACAGAGCGTACATCATTACGATTGACCCGGAAGACGCTCAGGATTTCGACGACGCGATTTCTCTGGAACGGCTCTCGAACGGCTCCGTAATTTTGGGCGTTCACATTGCAGACGTGTCGTACTTTGTCGACGAGGGTTCCGTTCTGGATCAGGAAGCGCGCATGCGCGGCAACAGCGTCTATCTGCCAGACCGCGTCTTGCCGATGCTGCCGGAACAGATTTGCAACGCCATGGCGTCGCTTCAGCCCAACCAAAATCGTTTCTGCAAGTCCGTCTTCATGGAATACACGTCAGACGGCATTCGCACCAACGTCGATATTAAAAATACCGTGATTCGTTCTGCGGAACGTCTGACCTACGAACAGGTGGATGAGTATTTCAATACGGGTAACGCCAACATTGCCAGCCAAACCAAAGCGCTGCTGAGCGACCTGCGTTCGCTGGCGCTGACGCTTCGCCGCCGACGGGATGAAAAGGGCTGTCTGCACCTCAACCTGCCGGAAGCCAAAATCCTTTATAACGCCAAGGGAGAAATCACCGGCGTCAAGAAAGAAGTTTCTACCGAAAGTCACAGCCTGATTGAAGAGATCATGGTTTCCGCCAACGAAGCAGTCGCGGAATTCCTCACTCAAAAGGGCGAAACGTTTATTCGACGAATTCACCTCCCGCCGATACCCAAAAAGGTCGCTCGATTCGACAGCTTTGTTTCAGAGCTGGGAATTCATGAAATCGACGGGAAAGTTCAGTACCGCATTCAGGACGTTTTGCAAAAGACGGCTGGCACTCCTTACGAATACCCGGTTCATCAGGCGGCTTTGCGCGCCATGCAGCGAGCGGAATACTCGCCCGCTCAGGAAGGGCATTTTGCTCTGGCGTCGTCGTGCTACTGTCACTTTACATCGCCCATCAGACGTTATTCAGACTTGACGGTTCACCGTCTGTTACAGGCGATTATCACCGGAACGAAGCCCAACCGCCATCTGGACGAAATCGGTTTTCTGGCGGAACATCTCACCGACACGGAACAGCGGGCGGAAGACGCTGAACGCGACATTACAGCGTTGAAAATCGCCAAATACATGGAAACGCAAATCGGCAAAGAAATGACCGCCGTTATTTCCGGCGTCGCCAAGACAGGTATTTTCGTTCAGGGAACGGAAATTCCATTTGAAAGCCTGTTGACGTCCAACGACTTGCCGGACGACGAATACTACTTTGAAGAAGCCCTCCAGACCTTCACCGGATACAAAGCGGAAAACTGTTTCCGCTTGGGCGACAAACTCGCTCTGCGGCTGGAAGGCGTCGAATACACGTCTGAAGGACCGCAGCTCAAGTTCAAGTTCCTCCGCGTTGTACAGCGAGTCAAACCTATCGGCTCCGACGGCGCGCCCTTGTCCGGTTCAGCTCAACGGGTTAGAAATAACCGTCAGTTTACCCCGCTGTCAAAAGACTGGATGACTCTTTCAAAGAGAATCAAGCCGAAGAATAAGAGGAACGTTAAGTAAGCATTTGGAAAATGGAAGGCGGTAATGAAGCGACCGAAGGGAGCGGAATTACGCAGTTCGCCGAAGGCGAACCTAAAAGATGTATCATTCGTCACGTTCGCCTGACGGTGAATGCGTAATTCCGTTCGCCGTTGGCGAACTCCATTACCGCCTTTCATCACTCGTTATTTTCAAAGAAAGGACACAATGGACGTTAAACAGTTGCCGGAACGCAAAGACGTTAAACCGGAAGATACATGGGATTTGACTTCTCTGTTCGCGTCAGACGACGCCTGGGAACAGGAGTTTAAAAAGTATCAAAAACAGATTTCAAAGGTCGAATCGTTCAAGGGAACGCTTTCCACCGTCGACGCGATTTTGGACTTGTACAAGTTTCTGGACAAGATCGAACGCATGGGCGAACGGTTGAGAAACTACGCGTACTTAAAAACGGCTCAGGACGCCGGCGACGGCGCAGCGATGGATCGTCAAGGACGATTCAATTCCGTCTCGGTTAAAGCAAGCTCAATGTCCAGTTTTATCGAGCCGGAAATTCTGTCGCTATCGGCTGCAAAATTCAAGGCGATTGTCGCTGACCCGAAACTCAAAAAGTACGCTCTGGCGCTCAATCGCATTTGGCGTAACAAGCCGCATACTCTTTCCCAGTCGGAAGAAAAGCTCCTTGCAATGCAGGGCGAAATGGCGGGCAGCGCCAGCAAAATCTTTGATCAGCTGACCGACGTCGACATGCGTTTCGGCGTCATTAAAGATCATCAAGGGCAAAAGATTGAACTGTCTCACGCCACGTTCAGCGCGTTGCTGCATGGACCCAAGCGAGCCGTCAGAAAGCAGGCGTTTGAACAGTATTACAAAACGTTTGAAGATCACGCTCATACGGTTGCCGCAACGCTGGAAGCGTCAATTCAAAAAGACGTCTACTACGCTCAAGTTCGGAAATTCCCGTCCGCCCGAGAGATGGCTCTGTTTGACGAGTTCATTCCCGTGACAGTTTTTGACTCTCTGGTCGAGTCCATCAACCGTCATCTGCCGACGCTGTACAAATACTACGCTATTCGTCAGCGGGCGATGAAATTGCCGGACTTGCACATGTACGACACGTACGTGCCGATCGTTCAGGGGTTGGACGTTCACCGCACGTGGGAACAGGCGGTTGACCTGGTTTCTCAGGCGGTTGCGCCGCTGGGCGACGAATACGTTTCGATTATCACCAAGGGTCTGACGACCGAACGCTGGTGCGACAAGTACGAAAACCGCGGCAAGAGTTCCGGCGCGTTCTCCTGCGGAGCGTTTGACGGCTTCCCGTACATTCTGATGAACTATCAGGAATCCGTACTCGACCACGTCTTTACGCTTGCTCACGAGGGCGGACACTCCATGCACTCGTACTACTCATGTCACACTCAGCCGTTTACCTATCACGATTACGAGCTGTTTGTGGCGGAAGTCGCCAGCACGTTTAACGAGCAGCTTTTGCACCATCTGCTTTTCTCGCAGGCGGGGAACGACAAAAAACTCAAGGCGTACTTGATTAACCGTCAGATTGACGCCATGAAAGCGACGATTTTCCGTCAGACCATGTTTGCCGAGTTTGAACGCGACGCTCACGCCGCCGCCGAAGCAGGGCAATCGCTGACGCTGGACCTGTTCCGAAAAATCTACCGCGTTTTGCTGGACAAATATTTCGGTCCGGACTTCGTCGTTGACGACGCGTTGGAACTGGAATGTCTGCGAATCCCGCATTTTTACCGCGCGTTTTACGTCTACAAGTACGCGACGGGCATGTCAGCGGCGATTGCGCTTTCCAACCGCGTTCTCAACGGCGGCGTTAAGGAACGCAACGATTACCTCGGATTCCTCAAAGGCGGCAGCAGTAAAGAACCGCTGGAACTGCTCAAAGGCGCCGGAGTTGACATGTCCACGCCCGCCCCGGTCGATTCCGCCATGGAATACTTCGGTACTCTGGTAGACGAACTGGACGAACTGACGAGATGATCAACGATTGCCTGAATCTGAATCACTGGCATATCGTTATTTTAGACAACGCCGTCGTTGAACTGAACTACTCAGCCAACGACTGCGTTGTCGTTTCTGAATCTGACGTTACATCTTCAAACGCTATGGAACGAGAAGCGCAGCGGCAGTTGGAAGAATACTTTGTCGGACGAAGGCAGACGTTTGACTTGCCTCTGCGTCCGCATGGAACGGACTTTCAGCGGCGAGTTTGGGAACAGCTGTTACAGATCCCCTACGGTCAGACTGCGACTTACGGAGAGATTGCAAAAAGAATCGGGAACCCGAACGCGGCGCGCGCCGTCGGACAAGCCTGTAATGCCAACCCGATACCGATTTTTATTCCCTGTCATCGGGTCGTCGGCTCCAACAGCCGTTTGACAGGATTCGCTCTCGGCTTGGACGTCAAAACGGCTCTTCTGGAACGGGAACGGGAAAACTTATTCTGAACGCTTTTTTATCTCAATCGTCTTTTCAACGATAGCCTTGAATTCCAGACGTTTCGCGTCGTCGCCAACGGAATCTTTGAGCAAGTTCAGAACTTCCTCAAACGCCTTGACGTCCGTTGGTTCGTCTTTACTGAGCAAAGAGCCAAACTGATTCACCGCTTTGGCAAATTGGACGTCTTTAT
>CACXSS010000045.1 GCA_902770245.1 uncultured Planctomycetota bacterium
TGATCCCATCCCGACCTCAGTAGTTAAGCTTTTCGAGCCGATGGTAGTCCTGCAAGTGCGAGAGTAGGCGCCGCCGAGTTATTTACGCCCTTTGAGATGAAAATCTCAAAGGGCTTTTTTATTTCTATCGGAGTGCGAGAGCAAAGCTCTCGCTTTCTTCTAGCGAGCGTCAGCTCGCAATCCGAGAAGATTGTTGGCTACGTCTTTTTGTTTTGCACATTTCGCGGCGTTTTCTGTTGCGGCAGAGGACTGCCGCGATCCGGTTGTTCTACTGTTTTGGCGCGAACGGGTCAGAATCGTTGTCTGACGAACTGGGTTCTAAATCGCCATCGTCCATTCGCGGAATTTTTCTGGCGTTTTCGATGGGGTCGTCAATTCGTGGATCGGGTCCGTACGGATTGTCTCCCGGAGTTCCCTTTTTAGCCATATAATATAAGAAGTAACAAAAAGGAATGAGTAATATTGGAATTGCAAATCTCACGATTAAAACTTCAAAATCTATATCATCATACCCTAAAAAAGACAGCCCTTTTGTAATCAGAACTGCAATTATCGCCAACATGCCTATGATACACCATATTCGCTTCATAAAAACATGAAACGGAATGCCTGTATCGTTTACACGACGAGAAATAACCATCACAAAAGGAAATACAAGAAGCACATAAACGATGGGATAGACAAACAGCGCGTCTACGCCGATATGCACCTGCAAGTACTGGTTGACTGTTTGGGGACTTATCGAATTAGAAAAACATACCCACGCGACATTCCACAACGCGATTATAATGCCGCTGTACAGTACAAAGTACCAAAACTCTTTTCGTCGCGCGCGCCCTTTGAAGTTGGCGAAATTATAAAGACATTTTAAAAAGTATTTCATTGTAAACGCTCCCGTTCATTCAGGTTTCTTTTCTCGTCGATTGGATCGTCAATTCTCGGATCCGATCCGAACGGATTGTCTCCCGGAGTTCCCTTTTTTATCAAGAAGTATGAGAAATAGAAATATATAATAATTACACTCAGAATACCAAATGCTTCAGCTGCTCTATCTTGATCAATATTTACATTTCCCAAAAATGAAACAATATGTGAAGTTAGTACTCCAATTATTGCCAATACAAAAATTCGAATCCATATCTGAATAAAAAAATCATATATCGAAATGCCTGTATCATTAAAACGTCGAGCAATAACTGTCACAAATGGAGTGGCAAGAAAAATGTAAATGGCAGGATAAACAAGCAACGTCAAAGCATTAATGCCAGGATGCATTTGCAAGTATTGATCTACAACAGCTTGACCGATTGAATAACAAACTCCCAACCATGCGAGGTTCCATAAAGCAATTAAAATGACGCTGTATAGAATAAAGTATCCCAATTCTTTTCGTCTTGCGCGACCTCTGCAGTTGGCGTAATTATAAAGGCACTTTAAAAAATATTTCATTGCACCCCCCCTTAAAATGAACTTACAAAGCGACCAACGGGAGTGGGGTTTGGCAGGCGCGCGGCAGCGCAGATTGGGAGCGGCGCCTCGCCGCTACATGTTTGTGTCATCGTCTTCGGTGTTGTGGATGTCAAAGACGCGGTTCATAGCGCGACCGAGTTCGGCTGCATGTTCTTTATCATGGGCGAAAACGCGGCAGATTCGCAGCGATTGCGGCATTTGGCGGTACAGGTCTTCTGTATCCAGCTGAAGGATTTTGTTTGTAACAGGGTCGTAGACAAAATTCTGCTGACGCGACGGTTCCAGCGCGTCCGGACGGCAAACATGTCGGGCGGAATCGAAGCGGAGGTTTAATTGCCTCAATTCTTCCGGCAATTCCTTCCTAAATCGCATTTCGAATATTTCCTCATCGCTGGCGATGTTCATTTTTTCTTCCCCGTCCTGGAACGCAACGGAATGTGAGCAAGCCAGCTGCCATTCCAGCTGACGCGAACTCATACGGCTCCAATGCTCGTACTGACGGCGCAGGAATTCGTTGTCGCTTTTGCGCCACGAGTCGACCAGCGACATAATCGAGAACTCGGTAAAATGCAGGTATTCGTCGAGATTTTCTGCCGGATTGCCGGGGAAAAGATACTGCTTGCATTCGGCGAAAAAGTCGCCCAATTCCAGGTCGATTGCACGAACCGTTCGATGGAAATAGACCGTCTTAAACAGCTCGGCGCGGGCGTTAATAAACTGAACGACTGCCGACATGCCCTTTTCGTTTATCGTCAGTCCTTTTTCAGAAAAGAACGTGTAGTACAGCAGCCTGTCCAGGTCAATGCTTTTCTGATTCAAACCCGACATGAACGCGTCGCGCAGGACGAAGTCCATGTTGTCGACCGTATACAGACCGCAAAACAGACTTCGCAGAAAGATCAGCCATTGCGGACGGTTCTTATCTTCGCCGTCAACGGGACGTTTAATCAAAAACGCGACGTATTCCGGATCGAGCTGTTCGCCTGGCTCAAGGGAATGATTCGGCGTTCGGCGAATCCCTCGAATCGCGTCCGCCAGCTGAGTCTGAATAATAATCCCGCCGAGAACTTCGTGGTTAAGACGCTGTCCGTTGAATTCGTAATCGCGCAAAAAATGGCGATCGAAGAAATGCCCAAACGGACCGTGGCCGACGTCGTGAAGCAATCCGGCAACGCGCGCCAGAGCTTCTACGTAGCCAATGCTCGGAACCGGTTGAGAATCCGACAATCCCAGCTTGCTGATAGCTTCAACCAATGAATCGTAAAGCCAGTTGACCGTTCTCGACGCCAGGTGCATTGCGCCTAACACGTGCTGAAATCGCGTATGTTCCGCCGTCGGGAAAACCCACCACGCGGTTTGAAGCTGATGTATCTGCCGCAGACGCTGAACCCACGGGTTGTCGATGAGCATGCGTTCAGACGTCTCTCCCGGCGAAAGATTGTCGGAAGAAGTAAAGGGAATGTACCCGTGAACGGCGTCGTAGGTCAGGTTTACATTATCAACATTCATATTGATTATTTACTTTTTGGAAAGTGTTACGTGAACGCAGAGGCTAATCTTCTTTTTTGAGTGTGAAAACCTCGTCAAACGGCGTCCCGCCCATCAACAGGGCTATCGGACGAGTCGTTTCAAAATTATCGAGAACGACGCGAATAACAGCGGCAATCGGCGCAGCCAAAAACATTCCTACCGGTCCCCAAAGCAAGCCCCAAATAGCAAGAGAAAGCAGAATCGCAACCGGGTGCAGTTTGAGTCCCTTGCCTTGAATTTTCGGTTCGATCAGGTTGCCCATAACATTCTGGAGAATACCCAACAAAAGCACAATCCAAAGAATCTTCCAGGATGGTCCAAATTGAGCCAGAACAACCGGAATTGGCAAAAACGTCGCCAGAATGGAACCGATAGACGGGATATAGTTCAAAATAAAAGTAACAACGCCAATCATTTCCGCCATCGGACAGTTGAGCCATTTCAGAATCAGCCACGCGCCAACGCCGGTAATCGCGGAGATAACCGTTTTGATGAAAATGTACTTTCTTGTCGCTGATTCAATCTGAGCAAGAAAGCCCTGGCTGACAACGTAAGGATCTCGACCTAAAAGAATCAGAATCAAAAACACCGTCAAGAATAACAGGGTTTGCAAAACAGATTGGAATATCGACATGGAAGCGGTCGCCAGGTTCCTCAACACTTCCTGAGCGTTGAGTTTTAGAGTGTCCAAATCAACATTATAACCCCATGGCTCCGTCCATTTATTAAGCCATTGAGTTGTCTGGTCGATTGACATAATAAGCTGTTGACCGTACTCGCGAATTCCCGCAACTACAGAGTTGACGGATAATGTCAATAGACCAACCAACGCGGCAACCACGCTCAAAACAACCAGCAAAGCGGCAACAAACCCGACCCAAAACGGCAGCCTGGCTCGAACGACAAGCCACGTCTGAACTGGCGAGACGAGAATCGAAATAAACATCGCCAGAACAAACGGTATCAAAACCGATTTGGCATAAACAAAAATCGCCCCCAGAGCCAACATCGCAATCAGAAGGACGCCGATAGTAATCAGACGCAGCTGTTCTGCTTGCAATCGCGCAATTGGAGCTTGAAGTTCTTCATTGACTGAAGACGTTGTCTGCTCCTGACAATCTGGATTTACAGAAGCGTTTTCTGACTCGACGACTTCGGGTTTGGAATTGTTAACATCTGACATTTTTGTTCTGGTTGTTCTTTTTTTGTTTTTCATTGACTATTGTCTTCCTGCCAATACTCTGGCAGCGGGGCGACAACTTCAATTCGTTCGTCCCGCATAGGATGATTAAAACTTAAATATCGCGCATGCAGAGCAATCGCCCGCGCGCGCGGGTCTTCCTGTTCCGGACCAAACGGAACAGAGGAACCGTACAACGCGTCGCCCCAGACGGCATGACCGCGGCTTGACGCCTGAATTCTTATCTGATGAAACCGCCCTGTTTCCAGCTCGATTTCGAGTTTTGTTCCCTTAACAACGCCATTGGGAGTTTGAATCTCAACGCTTCCCATATTCTTATAATTGAGCAGCGCCCAGCGAGCGTCTTTTTTATCAGGACGGCAAACTTCCCCAACCGGGGTTTCAGGAATCTTTCGGATAAAATCTTCCCACTGTCCGGACGATTCAGCAATTTCCCCTTCGACAATCGCCCAGTATTTCTTGTCAATCATTCGTCCTTCAAACTGATGGGACAACCGCTGCGCCGCGCGAACGTGACGCGCAAACATCAACGCGCCGGACGTGGGTCTGTCCAATCGATGGGGAACGCCCAAATACTGGTTAGGACCTTTTCCATCGCGGAGTTCAAAAAAATGTTTGACCCGGCTGACCAGATTGTCGATTCCAATAGGCGCCTGAACCTGAACCCCTGCCGGTTTGTTAATCACAAACACCGGTCCGTCCTCGTAGAGGATTTCAAAACCGGGATTGTCGATTGTGAATATGGAATAATCAAACAGGGGGTTCATTAAAAGTTAGGAGTTAGGAATTAGGAGTGAGGAGTTGATTCTTTAGTCGAATCGAACATAGTTCTCCGCCTTTTGCAGCGTCCTGGTCAGTTTGCCAACCTGATCCAGAGACGTAACTCTGCCGCCAGACTTTCTGACGTCTAAAATTCTCGCAACCGTCGTCGGACCAAGCCCGGGAATCTTTAACAGGTCAACTTTTGACGCTTTGTTTATATTGAGCGGGAAAAACTCCGGATGGAGGTTCGCCCACAGGGTTTTCGGGTCAATATTGGCGTCGAGGTTGGACAGTTCGTCAAATGCGATATCGTCTGCTGTAAAGCCGTATTTCCGGAGCAGAAAATCGACCTGATACAAACGATGTTCCCGCACCGCCCTGCCCCGCGCCGCTTCCATGGCGTCCAAGTCCAGCAGGGGAATCTCGCCCGGCTGCCAGGCGCTGAAATAAATCCGATGAAGGTTGAGCCGTTCGTATCCAGCCGCCATGTATTTGACAATCTCTCTGTCAGTCTCGTCTGCCGCGCCGACGATAAACTGAGTCGTCTGCTTGACGCGGCGATAAGGCGACAATTCCCGAATCATGTTGGAAATTGTCTTCATCGGATTGATGACGTCGCGCATATAGTTCTTTGACTGGCTTAGCTGACAAAACCGCTTCTCGCCAGGCGCTTCTATATTGAGCGAGACCGCCGAAGAAACGCTGATAGCGTCTGCAATTGCCGCCTCGGACGCGCCGGGCATGATCTTCAAATGGACGTACCCGCGAAAGCCCATTCGCCGAACAATATGCACCGTATCGAGAAGCTGCTCCATCGTGCCGTCCGGCGACTTGAACAGCCCAGAGGACAAAAACAGTCCGCCGACTCTGCCCGCGCGCCAATAGTCCATAAAGGTTCTAGCCGTTTCCCACGGCGTGAGCGTAGTTCGAACCGGATCCTGATCCCGCCGCAGCGGACAGTATTTGCAGTCGTTGGCGCAATGGCTCGATATAAGCGTTCGGAACAGATACGTTCTGCGTCCGTCCGCCATTGTCGTTGGATAAATCCACGACCCGTCTGCTGATTGACGCCGATGATCCGTCTTGTTTGATGCGCACGCGCACGCCAGATCATACTTCGCGTCATCCGCCAGCATCTGCAATTTCCGATGCGTGTCCGGGGCAATATGAATATTCGCCATGAAACTCTCCAGAATCCGTTCAAAAACAGGCGATTCCGTCCGCCTGATTTAAGTATATATATTATAGCGCAAATTTAAACCGATTGCAAGAGGGTCAACAAGAAAGAAAAAAAGGCGACTCTGAACAGAATCGCCTTCAATCGGGGCAACAGGATTCGAACCTGCGACCCTCTGCTCCCAAAGCAGATGCGCTAGCCAGGCTGCGCTATGCCCCGGTAAATCCATAGAAACTTTAGAATAACGTTTGCCAATCGTAAAACATTACCTCTTTTCTATGATTGTTATAATATATACTCTATTTAAAAAATTACAAGCCCTCCCCCATGAAGATTATTATTTGTAATGTCGATACCTAGAAGAGCGAGTTTTATACGTCCCCCCAATTGTCAGGGTTGGGAATACAAATTGATTCGGTCGAATGTCTTGATCCCTATCCGTGGAACAAGCTGGAAGTTTCGGATCGTCTTAACGGAGAAGGAATTACAATTGCAATTATGGCTCAACAAGGGGGCTATTTGCTGTTTGTTTCAGACGATGGAATTCTACTTCCAGCAGAGTACGGAACAACGCTGAACGATCCGACTCAACCGCTGCCAATTATGGCAAATCAGCTTCAAAAAGAGCTGCAGCCAGACGCGCCGGACTACGTTGGCAAGCGGATTGGAAAAGCAAAGGTCTTTTCCAGCATGGCGCGGCGAGCGGGCGTGGATAATTCGTCGCAAATCCTTCCCATTAAACTGGATATTGGCGGGCAGGAATCGTTAATCTGGTTTGTTGGAAGCGTTCCTCATCCCGACAGGGCGTTCGCCAAACGGAATCCGACCCCGGAATCGAAAAGCAAGAAATCCAAGCTGTTTTCCGACGAAATTCTGGCAAACTTTACTGTTAGTTCAGAAATCCTCAATCCGCTTCCGGATTCTGAGCAGCCGACAGAAGAATCAACAAATCTTCTGGACGAATCCTGTTCGGAGATTGATAATAAACCGGAACGTCATAAAGCCGATCTGAGACGGTTGCTGGCGTTGAAATCGGGGTCTGTTGAGGAGAACTCTGATTGGGAAAACAGCAATTTCAAGCAGGTAATCGAGAATCCTGAAGAGAAAACCGAGGAGCAAGACATCCCGTCCCCGCTGCCCTCAGACGAGATTATACCTGACATCAATTCCGTCGACTGTTTACCAAGCGAGTCAATAACCGATCAAGCGCTGGCGTCAACGGTTCAGTCCTCGCTGATCACGCCTGGCTGTCCTATTGACGCTCATCAGGACGTCGTTATTGTTCAGGGAGACGCTATTCCAGAAAATATTATTCCCGAAGTCTGCGATTCGGAAGACTCTGAACGCAAACAGCCAGAAGAAGGCTCTCTGAAAAATGAGTCTGAAGAAGACGTTATCGCCGAGGAAGACGTTATCGCCGAGGACGATATTTCTGAAGATGTAATTCCCGAAGACGCTGTTGATGAAGTGTCTGAATTGACGTCAGAATACGACGCTAAACGTTATAAGTTCCACCCTGCTCACAGCAAATATCCCATTCATCATCGCGTTCCTGAAACGCCATCTCATCCGGCGTTAAAAATGCCGGTTTCGCTGGATGCGGTAGTATCGCGGCGAAGCTGTTTGGTTCAGGAAATTTTGAGCTGGAAACCGGGCAAAGTTATTGAGTTTGACGATATTCAGCCAACGATAACTCTCGAATCAAACGGCGTTGTCTTGGGACATGGTAAACCAATTGAGCAGAATATGCGTATAGGAATTCAGCTGGAATAAAATTGTTGCGAGTTGCAAGAGGATTTTTTAACACGAAATACACAAAATAAGCGAAATAGACGAAAAATTTTTTAAACTTATATTTTAAAATTTTCGTGTTTTTTCGTCATTTTCGTGTTTTTCGTGTTTAAAACTACTGCCTATTGTCTACTGCCTGATACCCATGGATACAAACGAACAAGACCATAATCTGCCGCAAGACGTTCCTCAATCCGGTAAGATAAACTGGACTCGCAGGGCGATTATAATCTCTCTTATCGTCAACGGGTTGATTATTATAGCCTTGGGTTTGTGTTACATTTCATTCAAGTCTGACAAATCGTCCGCAACGCCTGCGCCGGTAACTCAGTCTGCGCCGGAACCGGAACCGCCTGCTGAACCGGAAGTCGTTCCCCTGCCGGGAGAAAAAGCCAAAGACACCGTCAATCGCGTTTTGGAAGAACAGACGCAGGCGGCGGCAGCTCGAACGGACGAGGAGAATCTCACTGCGTTGGAAGAACAAGGCGAGCGTCTGAAAAAAGTTTCGTCAGAGGAAACCATTGACCAGATAGCTGACCAGTTCCATTCGTGGACAGGGACGGAGGAACGCGTTACAGAGCCGGTAAAAGACGCCCCCATGCAAACCGAGGAGACGGTATCCGGATCCAATTTCGATACCGAAACAGCGCAGTTCTACGACGTCAAAAAAATCCGGTCGAAGTCAACGGGAGAAATCAAATACAAAGCCGTTCTCATAGACGCTCAGGGCAGAACCATGTCTATGGAACTGCCGAAAGAAGAGGGAGAAAGACTCTATCCGGTATTCAAACAGATGAAACAGAATCCCCTCATGGCGCAGGTCTACAAAAAGATTGTCATGCCGATAATCGACAAGCAGCTCAAAGACTTGCGCGGGGAAGACAACGAATAATAACAATATTCATGTCAAATTACTGATACGAGAATAATGACAGCGCGCGCCCCGCCGCTAAGACGGGACGCGTTTGACTAAACAAAGGTCAAATTACGCTATTTTGCGCCATGCTCTCTAAGCCATTTGACCAGTTTTATATTTCTGCTTTCTGCGGCGTAATTCAAAACCGAAACGCCCATTTTGTTTTTTGCGTTAACGTCAGCCCCGTTTTCAACCAGAATTTGGGTCATTTCCAAATTTCCAGTTCCGGCGGCAATGTGCAGAGGCGAGAACCCTCTAAAGTCATTTTCGTTGACGTCTGCGCCCTGTTCAACGAGCCATTGAACCATTTTGGGATTTCTGCTTATTGCGGCGCATAATAAGACCGATTTCCCGGATATGTCTTTTGCATTGACGTCCAAGCCCTTCTCAACAAACCATTGAGCCATCTTCACATACCCACATCCCGCAGCAATATGCAAGACAGAGACTCCTTGATAATCTTTTGCGTTTATATCGGCGCCATGTTCAACCAACAATTGAACCAGTTTAATATCCCCGTTTAGGGCGGCGGCAAGCAAGAGCGTTCCTCCTGAACCGTTGCCATTTTTAACATTGACATTAGCTCCGTGTTCAACAAGCCAACGAATTAATTCAAAATTATCGCTTGAGAGGGAAATTGTTAGAGCGGTATTACCGTTGTCGGTTTTTGCATTGACGTCCAGTCCCTGTTCAACAAGCCATTGAACTACTTCCAGATTGCCGCTGTAAGTTCCATAATGTAAGACGGTATCTCCATAATTATCTTTTGCTTTGACGTCGAGTCCCTGTTCAACGAGCCATTGAACCAGTTTCAGATTGCCGCTTTGGGCGGCAGGAAATAAGACCGTAATCCCCAATTTGTCTGTTGCTTTGACATCCAGCCCCTGTTTAACCAGCCATTGAACCAATTCCAGATTACCGCTTCGGGCGGCAGAATGCAGTACCGTGCTTCCCGACAAATTTTTTGCATTGATATCCAATCCCAGCCCAATTAACAACTCAACAAGTTCCTGATTCCCGCTCATACCGGCGGCATATAAAACAGACAATCCAGCTATATCTTTTGAGTTGATGTCTGCGCCCTGTTTAATCAGCTCTCGAATCAGCTTCAAGCTCCCTTTATTGGCTGCAAAATGTAACGCTGTTATTCCTTGATTGTTTTTTGCGTTAACGTCTGCGCCCTGTTCGATGAGCCAATGAACCAGCTCCAAATTATCGCTTTCAATAGCGCGATGCAAGACCGTAGAACCATCTTTTGTTGCTGCATTGACAAACAAGCCTTGTTCAACCAGCCATTGAACCAATTCCAGATTCCCGCCCCATGCGGCATTCATTAAGACTGTCGAACCAGCTATGTCTTTATCATTGACGTCCAATCCATATTCAATGAGGCGCTCAACCAGTTTCAAATTCCCGCTTAGAGCTACATAATGTAAAGCTGACCTTCCGACCATGTCTTTTTCTTTGCAGTCCAAACCCTGTTCAACCAGCCATTGAACCAGTTCCAAATTTCCGCTGGCAACGGCGTAATGCAAAACCGTACCGTTATACAGATCTTTAACGTTGATATCTGCGCCGAGTTTGAGAAACTCTTTAACCCGATTTAAGTCGCCCTTCAACGCAATATACTGAAGAAGAGCGCCTTTATTTTTAGATGAACGACAATTAAAATCAAGCTCTCCGGTTTTTATCATCTGTTCAAAACGTTCGACGGATGGTTTGCCAAATATATCGATGGCAATCCTTGCAGTTAACTCCTGAGAGTCGGAATTGGACGGTTCCGAACCGGCGCAGAAAACCGCGATCTGCAAAAACAGCAGCGCGGCTAAAAACGCCGCAAAGAGCAAACAAATGTTTTTAGATGTTTTCATGATAATTATCGCCTCCTGTAATTGCGTTATAAAAAAACACAATTGATTATACTCAAAAACGGAGATGATGCAAGAGCAGTTTAATAATAGAGACGAGTAAAACAGAGATATCAACGACAGCGGCGTCTCGCCTTTTCCAAAAAACTTTAGTAGGGAAATATAATAGGAATAAACTTTGAGGAGCGCTTGCGATAAACGGGCGACCACACAGGGTCGCCCCTACACTCCTCACTCCTAATTCCTAACTGTAATAGCTCTATTCAAGAAGCTACCGTCGAATAATATCCTTAACCGTCTTTCCGGCGGGAATCATCGGCAAGACGTGTTCCTGATACGGAACGGCAACGTCGAGCAAAAACGGACCTTTGGCGTCGAGCATCTTCTTAATTGCCGGCGCGAGGTCTTTTTTGTCCATGACGTGAGCGCCGTCCCAGCTGAATCCTTTGGCGATTGTAACAAAATCCGGATAGCGGTGTTCCGGACCGATTCCAACGCCGCGGCCGAGGGCTTCCGGGTTCTCAATCGGACCGAGGTACGTATGAGCGCGATTGCCCTTGAAAAAGCGGTCTTCCCACTGAACGACCATGCCCAGGTGCTGGTTGTTGAGGATCATGAGCTTGATCGGAATCTTTTCGCAGAAACAGGTCGCCAGTTCCTGAATGTTCATCAATGACGAGCCGTCGCCGTCGATGCACAAAACGGTTTTGTCGGGATTGGCGACTTTCGCGCCCATGGCAGAGGGAATGCCGAATCCCATCGTGCCGGAACCGCCCGAAGTGAGGAACTGTCGCGGATATTCGCACTTGAAAAACTGCGCCGCCCACATCTGGTGCTGACCTACGCCGGTTGTAACAATCGGCTTGAGCTTGCGCTCTTCCGTTTGCCGCCACAGTTCGTAAATGGCTTCCTGCGGCAAAATGTATTTGCTGGAATGGTCGTAGTCGAACGGGTCGGCGTTTTTGAGAGCTTTGATTCGGTTCAGCCACGGCGTTCTGTCTCCGATAAGTTCTGTTACTTCCGGCTCGCTCATGTAGTCCAGACGTTTGAGTATCTGGTTCATGACCTGTTTAACGTCGCCTTCAATGCACATGCTGGCATGAACAACCTTGTTGAGTTCTGACCGGTCAAGGTCAACGTGAATGATTCTGGCGTGTTTGGCAAACTCGGAGACCTTGCCTGTAACGCGGTCTGAGAATCTGCAGCCGAACACGAGAAGTAAATCGCATTCGTTGACGGCAATATTGGCGTAAACGCTGCCGTGCATGCCAATCATGTCCAGCGACAGCGGCGCGCCGCCGGGATACGCTCCCAAGCCCATCAGCGTAGTCGTTACCGGAATGCGGAGTCGTTCAACAAGCTGTCTCAGTTCCGGCGAGCTGTCCGAGGAAATGACGCCGCCGCCTGCTATAATCACCGGCTTTTTCGCCAGACGAATCGCTTCGATAATCGAGTCAATTTGAATGCTGTCCGCTTCAGGCGCTGACGCGTTGTATCCTGGCAGATAAAACGGAGCGTTGTAGTCTGGAACGCAGGACGCCAGCTGAACGTCTTTGGGAATGTCGACCAAAACGGGACCTTTTCGACCGGTATTGGCTATATAGAACGCCGCGTTCATAACCCCCGCCAAATCGTTGACGTCCTTTACCAAATAGTGATGCTTGGTAATGGATCGAAACACTTCAGTCGTCGGCAGTTCCTGAAACGCGTCCGTTCCGATAGCTGGAACAGTAACCTGTCCGGTAATAACGACCATCGGGACGTTGTCCAGCTTCGCGTCGGCAATTGCCGTTAAGAGGTTTGCTGCGCCGGGACCGGATGTCGCAGAAACAACTCCGACTTTCCCTGTAGAACGAGCGTACCCTTGAGCCGCATACGCCCCGCCCTGTTCGTGCCGAGGCAGAATGATTCGCAGCTTGTCCCGATAACGGGTGTACGCCTGATGAAGAGGAATAACCGAGCCGCCAGGATACGCAAAGACGATGTCAACGCCGTGCCTGACCAACTGTTCAACAATGATATCCGCTCCACTAATCGGATGAGGGGAATTGCCATCCACCGTTATAAACTCCGTACTGATATAAATTTAAAGTAAACGTTCAAAGTATAATGGAAAGAGCCTACGCAAGCCCAACTTATATTTGTCCATTATTTTTGTTTTTAAATTGTCTAAATATTATATCAGATTTGCCTGTTTTCTCAAGGGGGACGGGGAAAGAGGATGTAGGGAAGGGTGCGATAAATCTTGGTATGCGAAAATAGATGGTTTTTATTTTTGAACGCAGAGTACGCAGACTCCTCGCAGAGAGCGCAGACGGACAGGGAATGTGGCGACGACGCTAACTACGTTAGCTACGCCACGATAGACGGACAGGGAATGTGGCGACGACGCTAACTACGTTAGCTACGCCACGATTCCCGTCCGATTTATTTATTTTTTAAAATCGCAAGCGGACATCGTGTCATAGCCCGAGTATCGGGCGTAGATGACACATGGACGCTTGCTTCTGCGTATTCTGCGAGTAGTCTGCGGTTTCTGCGTTCTCTTTCCTTTTTCATGATTTCATGCCCCCCAATTTTGCGCACACTCAATTATTAATCAGTAATTAGCGCAATGCGGCGGCTCATTTACTCAATCGCCTTTTCAATTATAGACGCCCGGAGCGGCAAATCATTAGGAAGGTTCTCTAAAAAGACCGCTTGACAGATGATAGATAATGAATATAATTAATAAATAGACAGGAATAAACGGTTCCTTTTTTTGATGTTTCCTACCAATTTATACATAACCGTGGAAATGAGTTATCCTACAAAGCTAGTCAACGTTTGTATAGCTGTTTTCATTTCAGCTTTTGTTTTGGGAGCTGATTCTCAATCGGCAATCGCTCAACAGACGCCATCTGCTGTGATTTCGCTGAATTCTCTCAATGCCCCGCCGTCTGGAGAATGGATTAATCAGAAGTCCAAAGCCCTACAGGCGCGTCCTGACCTCGGCGCAGCGGAACTGACGAAACTGTACGAACTCAAGTGCAGCGATAAGCAGCCGCTGGCGGATTCCATTATTGCAGAGTTGATCTGGAAATCCTGCGCCAGCAAAAAATGGAACGACGCTCTGTGCGAGCTGGCGGCAAAGCTGATGTCCAGCCCAGACCCGGTTGCCGTCATGTACGTTCAATGGGCGATTGAAATTCGCATCGGGTACGAAAACAGCCAAAACGTCGCCGTCTGGACGGAGAACATGGAAAACAAGCCGAACTGGTTTACCGTCTGGCTGCAATTTCCGGTTGAACGCTATCCGGAAATGGACTACTGGCGCGTTTGCGCTATGCACTCGGTACATCGTACGATGGCGTCCCTGCATTCATCCGCGGACAAGTACCTTCATCGGACAAAGGGAATCTACGCAGAAATTCTCGATCAGCCTGTATCCGACCGACAGATTCAGGCGCAAAAAGACATGCAAGCCGCTCTGGACGCTCACAAAGCGGTTAAAGAATGTAACGACATGTTTACCGCTCGTCAGTTGTACACTCAGTTCCGGCTACTGACCAGAAAAGTCGTTTTGGCGAACCCGGCGCTGGATTTCGATGAGATATTGTTTACAAAACGGTATTCCAACCATGGGCTTCGCAATATAACGGGGTCGCAGTACCCGCACAGCCACAAGCCCGGCGGGGACTTGTGCATTAAGACAGGGTTCCAGCCGGGCGATCCGGTGCGTAACATTCTCAACGGTCAGCTCGGTCCAGGTCACGTTCACGGAACGGACTTGAACTGGGACGCTGACAAGGTCGTTTTCGGCTACGCCTGTCAGCCGGTTTGGCCCTTGGCTCATCCGACTCATCAAAACGACGCTCATCATTTCTTCGATTTGAGAAGAACCACGCCGCCGCTGCATCTGTATGAAATCAATCTGGACGGAACCGGCTTGCGCCAGATTACCGACGACCCGTTCTGGGGCGACTTTGAACCGACGTACGCTCCGGACGGCTCGATTATCTTCGCCTCTGACCGCTCCGGGCGCAGCAGCATGTGCGGCAACTTTCAGGCGGATCACACCGTTATCAACCTGTACCGCTGCAATCCGGACGGCTCCGACTTGCGAATGATCAGCGACAACAAAGACATCGACCGCTATCCCCACGCCCTGGACAACGGCTTGATCGGGTACACGCATTGGGAATATCAGGAACGGCATTTCTTCGACACGCACAGCTTCTGGACGATTCGCCCGGACGGGACGTATCCGGAAGCGGCGTACAAACAGCACATCCCCGCGCCATACGGGTTCCGTGACACCCGCTCCATTCCCAATTCCAACAAATATGTAACAGTCGCAACCGGACATCATACTCTGGCGTACGGTCAGATTGTTATTTTTGACCTGCTCGGCGGACCCAACGACGAAACACACATGTGGACTGTTACGCCTTACGTCGTTCCTGGAGAAGGTCCCGCGCTGACGCGAGTCGTGCCGCAAGGCGGCGTTGTCGACAACGTTGGGCGATTTTCCTGCCCGTACCCGCTGTCGGAGACGTCGTTTTTGGTTTCGTATTCCAGCCACGTCCCCAATTTTGACGGCAAGCTGGGCGGAGATCAAATGTTCGGCATTTTCCTCATCGACGTCTACGGGAATAAAGAGCTCATTCATCGGGATCGGCTTCTGTCGTGCGATTTCCCGACGCCGATTAAAAAGCGTCCGGTTCCGTTTGTCGTTGCCGACGGGCGGCAGAACAAAGAGAAAGACGCCTATCCGGTCTGTTACATTGAAGACGTCCATAAAGGGTTGCCGGAGTCCGAACGCGGCAAGGTGAAGTACATCAGGATTCTTCAGCACGTTGGGACCAGATCGGCGCGATGCGCTGGGTCTTTGGCGACGCCGGACGACGCGCGTACGGATTCTGGTCGTGGGCGCCGACTCGCGTTCTGGGAACCGTTTCGGTCGAAGACGACGGTTCCGCGAACTTCTACGTTCCCGCCAAGACGTCCGTTTACTTTGAAGCTCTCGACGAAAACAAGATGGAAATCCGCCGCATGCGCTCTCAGGTTACGTTAGAACCCGGGGAACGCCGCGGCTGCATCGGCTGTCACGAAACCCGCCCGACCGTCGTTGCCGCTCAGCCCGGCTCCATTCCCAAAGCGTTCCGGCGCTCGCCCAGCATTCCTGTCGAGCCGAAATGGGGCAACGAATCGCTCATTTCCTACGAAGACCACATTCAGCCCATTTTCGACAAATACTGCGTCTACTGTCATAACGAGGAGAAGATGTTAGGCAATTTGAACCTTGAAGGGACTCGCAACCCGCAGACGCAGTTTCTGCAGTCGTTCCACAGCCTCTTCCCGTCCAACGACGCCAACAAATTGAGCGTCCAGACGGTCGTCAACCCTCAAACCGGACAGAAAGAAAAGGTTTTGCCGATGGTCTGCGTCTCGAACAAGCACAGCAACGGATCGATTTCCCAGCCGTACGCCTACGGGTCAAACGTTTCACGCCTGACGCGCGTTCTTATTGACGAACCGATGCACAGCAAAGACGTTCGCTCCCAAATGGACGAGGAAGACTGGGACGCTCTGGTAACGTGGATTGACGCCAACGCGCCGTACTACGACACGTTCTACAACCGCCGCCCGAAAGACGTCCCGGGACCGGTTCGCAACGTCAAAAAGACCTTCCCGGTTGTCATGCCGGACGAGGCAAAATGATATTCGAATGAAGCGAGCAAAAATCGCTTTGTTCAAAGGGTAGAAATCCAAAGCAGGTCCAAGCGCTGGCGTAAAGCAACCGTTCGACAGGTTTTAAACTCGGCGGTCTGCTTTATGCTTTCACATGACCTGCAACGCTTTAAAGGGAGAAAAATGCTCGTTTCTTTCTTTTTCTGATAATAATTTCTTGACTTTTTGGAATTGTGTTGTATAATATATCTATTACTACAAGTTTGTGCCAGATGGAAACGATATTTGAGGGATAAAATTGTTTTAATTCGCCGAGGGCGGATTCCCGTTTCTCGTTTCGGACTGGTTATGCGATAATATCGTGTTGGAGCATTATACAAGGACATTCAGATGAAAGTAATGGTAACCGGCGGCGCCGGGTATATTGGTTCTGTGGCGACGGAAATGCTGGTCGAGTCCGGCTACGACGTTGTGGTTTTCGACAACCTTTTTCAGGGACATCGCGCGGCGGTTCATCCCTACGCAACGTTTATTCTGGGCGACCTGGCAGACAAGGCGCAAATCGACGCTGCCTTTGAGGCGCATCCGGATATCGAAGCTGTTATGCACTTCGCCGCCTATTCTCTGGTGGGAGAATCCATGCAGAACCCGTTTAAGTATCTGGACTGCAACGTAACCAACGCCTTGCGGCTTCTGGAAAGCATGGACGAACACGGCGTGAGGAAGTTCATTTTGTCGTCAACCGCCAACCTGTTCGACGACCCGGAAACCATCCCGATTACCGAAAAAGAGCGCATCGTTCCCGGCAGCCCGTACGGAGAATCCAAGGCAATTATCGAACGGTTCCTGCATTGGCTGGACAAAACCGGCAAGATTAAATACTGCGCTTTGCGGTACTTCAACGCAGCGGGGGCGTCTGAAACTCGCGGGGAAGACCATCACCCGGAAACGCACCTCATTCCGCTCGTCTTGCAAGTGGCGTTAGGACAGCGAGACCGGCTCAAGATTTTCGGCGACGATTACGACACGCCAGACGGAACGTGCGTTCGAGACTACATCCATATCAAAGACCTTGCTCAGGCGCACATTCTCGCTTTGAACGATTTGGATAACGGAAGCCGAAAATACAACCTCGGCAATGGCGCCGGCTATTCCGTCAAACAGGTTATTGAAGCCGCTCGGCAAATTACCGGACATCCGATTCCCGCCGACGTCGTCGACCGTCGTCCCGGCGATCCTGCCACCCTCATTGCAGGGTCGGAAACGATTCGCAAAGAACTCGGCTGGGAACCCAAGTACCCCAGTATCGAAGCGATTGTCGAAACCGCCTGGAACTGGCACAAAAATCATCCCAATGGATATGGAGAGTAATTAGTACTTAGTGCATAGTACTTAGTACTTAGTGAGGCGCTTTGCGCCTATGCACTATGTACTATGCACTATGCACTATGCACTATGCACTACGCACTATGCACTATGCACTACGCACTATGCACTACGCACTACGCACTACGCACTACGCACTACGCACTATGCACTACGCACTACGCACTACGCACTACGCACTATGCACTATGCACTATGCACTATGCACTGAATTATAACCCTGTAACATGTCAGAGTCTTCCCCGTTGGTAACTGTCGGAGTTTGTACGTATAAACGTCCAGAAGGCATTGCAAAGTGTCTTAGGAGCCTTATTGACCAGCAGACGGTCATTCCGTTTGACATTGTTGTAACGGAAAACGACGCCTCGCAGGGGTCAAAAGGGATTATCGAACAGGTTGCGGAGGATGCGAAGGAAAAGGGAATCGAGATACGCTATTATTGCGAACCGGAGCCGAACATTTCCATTGCTCGCAACCGCTGCGCTGCGGAATGTCGCGGAGAATTCCTCGCCTTTATCGACGATGACGAATGGGCGGAACCTGATTGGCTGGAAAAGCTGGTCGAAGTCCAGCGGGAACATAACGCCGACGTGGTTCATGGGCTTACTCTGCCGGAATATTCTGACGGATATCCTGAATCCATGAAAGGATTGATTAACTTTCGCAAGTATTGGCGCGAGGGTATGATTGTAGAATCGACGGCAACGGGCTGTACGTTATTTCGACTTTCGACGCTTAAAACTCGCGAATGTCCCTTTGATTTATCGTTTGGTAAAACCGGCGGGGAAGATACGGAATGCACGTTTTTCCTGTTTCAAAAAAAGGGAGCGAAGATTATCCAGTCCTTGAAACCTGTTACTTATGAATTCTATTCAGTAGAACGGAGCAAAATTTCGTACTATTGGAGGCGTTCGTATCGAGAGGGCTTCTTTCAGTCGAAAATCTACAGAATGTATTATTTTCGGCTTGCCGGCGCCAAGGTAAATATTAAAAGAGCTCTGCGTTCTTTAATCGCCTGCGTTTTTGGAATCCCAAAGTTGTTTTATAAACCTCGTCGGGCATTAGCTATCATGACGTCTGGGGTTGCATCGTTTTTGGGCATAATGTCATTTTACTGTCGTTTTGGAAATATCAACCACTGATATGTTATTGAAACCGTTAAAATCGCTGTATTATAAATTCAGATACGATTTACCGTTGTGGATTGACAGTAAATGCAGCAAACCCTATATTCGACTGCTGTCACATAAATATTTTGCCAATTCAGAAGAAGGTCGTAAACAGGCAATATTACGCGATTATGAGATCTTTTTTGGCAAAACGTTTGACTTTGAAAATCCGCAAACGTTATGTCAAAAACTGCAATGGCTCAAATTCTATTACAGCAATCCGCTAATGACTCAATGCGCTGACAAATACGCCGTCAGACAGTACGTTGAGAAAACCATTGGAAAAGAGTATTTAAACGAGTTGATTGGCGCATACGATTCGGTTAGCGAAATCGACTTTGATTCGTTGCCCAATCAATTTGTTTTGAAGGTTAATTGGGGATCGGGGCAAAATTTAATATGTTCCGATAAAGGCTCAATCAACGTTCGTGAGTATAAAAAACAGCTGCGAAGCTGGTTAATGCCGTTAAGCAATCATTATTATTTTTCGTTAGAATCCAGTTATAAAGATATTCCGCCTAAAATAACTTGCGAAAAATATCTTGGTTCTGACATTAACGATTACAAAATAATGTGCTTTAATGGCGAACCTCGTTTTTTATGGGTTGACGTTGGGAGGTTTACCGATCATAAAAGATGCGTTTATGATTTAAATTGGAACGTAATGGATGTTTCAATTAATTATCCAAAATATGATTGTTCAGTTGAACGTCCCGGTTTATTGGAAAAATCGCTGGAATTGGCAGCTCTTTTATCCAAGCCGTTCCCGTTTGTTCGAGTGGATTTTTATATTTGTGAAAATAAACTTGTTTTTGGAGAATTGACCTTTTTCCCTGAAGCGGGATTGATGAATATTACTCCGTCAGATTGGGATAAAAAATGGGGCGATTTATTGGTTTTGCCAAAGGTCGTCCCTTGAAAAAACAACTGTTTGAACTCAAGTTCCTGTAAGCAGAGTTTATCGTGAAAAGTTTCCTCAAACGCATTTATCGACTTTTGTTCGGCAAAATTTACGCCGACATGGAATCCCGATTGCAGTATCTGGAAGACAAGGTTTTGATTTTGCAGTCCGGGCTGTGGGACGAGGAGTATTATATTCGTCAGTCCGGTTGGGGACGCCGAGGAGACGACACTCCGCTGGATCATTACATGCGGGAAGGCTGGAAGATGGGATTCAATCCTTCTGAACGCTTTGATTCTGCCGCTTACATGGAACGGCGCCCGGATCTGCCGATTAATCCGCTGTCGCATTATTTGCGTTACGGCCGCTATCCGCTGGCGAACGTTTATAAACCGTCTGAAAAGACGATTGCCGATTTCCGCAAGGCGCAAAGCAATCGTCAGGCGAAAAAAGTCGTCTATACGTGCATTACTAACCGATACGACGACCTGTCGGAAATTGCGTGTTTTCATCACACCGATTTTGACTGGGATTACGTCTGCTTTACAGACGACGAAGAGCTTATCGCTCAACAGCAGTTTGGAATCTGGGACATTCGCCCGCTGGTTTTTACGGATTTAGACGTCATTCGCAACGCCCGGCGTCACAAAATTTTGGCGCACTGCTTTTTCCCTGAATATGAAGAAAGCATTTATCTGGACGCGAACGTCAACATTTTAACGCCGTGGCTGTTCGAGGAAATTCAGCGGAGAAAGACGGATTTTCTCGTTCCAACTCATTTTGCGCTGGACTGTCTGTACAAAGAGTATGACCACGTATTGCAGTATGGAATGATTGATCCGGTTTTGGGTCAGGAGCAGATGGAAAAATACCGTCACGAAGGTTTCCCTGCCAACTACGGCTTGAACGAAACGAATATTCTGTACCGCCGCCATAACGACCCGACTGTCGTTGAGCTTATGGACGACTGGGCAAACGAAATCGTTCATTTCACCCAGCGGGATCAGCTGAGTTTATCGTACGTCATGTGGAAACATCACCGTAAAATCGCAGACTATTCCATTCCCAACGCCCGGGTTGACGAAAAGAATTTTTGCGTCTTTGAACATGTTCATTACTAAAGGCAGATTGTTTTAGGGGTCATTTTTAGAACGTTTCAGCTGCATGCCTCCCAAAGTTTCGATTATCATACCGGTTTATAATGTAGAACGCTATCTTCATCAGTGTCTGGATTCCGCAAAGAATCAGACGCTGCGCGATATAGAGGTTATCTGCGTTGACGACGGCTCTGCGGACGGTTCTGGCGCTATTCTGGACGAGTACGCGGCGAAAGATGATCGAATTGCTGTAATTCATCAGGAAAACGCCGGGCAGGCGGCTGCTCGAAACAACGCTTTGAAAGGCGCCAAAGGAGAGTATATTCTGTTTTTGGATTCAGATGATTTGCTTGCTGAAACAACCTGTCAAGCTGCATACGAAAAAGCAAAGGCGTTAGATGCCGATCTGGTTCATTTTCAGTATTCCGCCTTTGGCGAGACGTCGTATTCGTTTACCCCGGAGCCAATTCTGTTAGGGGAATGGACAGACTCGCTGAAAAAAGTTGAAATGCTTCATCAAATTCCAGCGGTCTGGCAGTATTTATACAAGCACAAATTATTGGAAGACAATCAAATTGCGTTTCCGGAAAAGCAAAAATTTGAAGACGTAATTTTTGTGTATCAGGCGCGGTTTTTAGCCAACAAAATTGTAGAACTCCCGGAACAGTTGTATCGTTATCGAGTTGGAAGCGGGTATTCAACCAGCGCCGCTCAGGAACAATCCTATTTTGATCTTCCCGTTGCGTACAATCGCATGATAGAAACGCTGATTCTGTCGGGGGCTTCTGAGGAAGTTCGTCAGGTTCTGTATACGCGAAAACTCAAGGAAGTTTATTTTGCCTGGCTGGTAAAAAAACAGGTTCGGAAAGAGTTTGCAAAACGTATTGCAGACAATCTTCTTCCGGAAGAACGGCAGATTATTACCAATAGCCAAAATCTGGATAGAAAAACGCGAGCGTTTTATTTGTCCATAACGGGCAAGACCTTTCAAAAAGTTTTTTATTCGTTAAAATATAAAATAGCCAATCTATGGGACTGGTTTATTGAACGACTGTATTATCGTTCCAGCCTATACAAAAAACATGAAGACGAAGTTCAATGGTTAAAAACGGTTGTTGAAAACCATGACGAGTTCTTCAAGATGAGAGAAAACAATCGTGAGTAACGTCAAGTCGTCTACCGTATCCGTTGCGCTGTGTACGTATAATGGCGAGCGGTTCCTTCAGGAACAGCTTGACAGCATTGCTATGCAGACGTGGACGCCGGACGAGGTGGTTGTCGGCGACGACGGCTCTTCCGATTCAACTCTTTCAATCCTGGAACGATGGAAGCAGAGCGTTCCGTTTTCGGTTCGTATTGAGCGCAACGAACGCAATTTGGGGTTTGCCAAAAATTTTGAATCGACGCTTTCCCGATGCACCGGCGACATCGTGTTTTTATGCGATCAGGACGACGTTTGGCTTCCCAATCGGGTTGAACGAATGACGGAAGCTCTGGAACAAGACGCTGCTGTAGGGATTGTGATTTGCGGCGTCGACTTGATTGACCAGGACAGGAATCCGATGTCGGACGAGGCGTCGCGGCTGTATCGAATGAGCTATCCGGACGATACGAGCGTGTATTACCTGGAATACTCTCTTAAACATCCCTCTCGGGCGGGCTGTATGATGGCGGTTAGACGGAGCGTTCTGGAAAAGGTTTATCCGCTTCCAGACGGCTGGTCGCACGACGTCTGGCTGTTTTCCATGGCGCCGATGTACTGTGAAATTCAAACTATTCCGGACGTCTTAATGCACTTTAGACGTCACGGTAATAACGCCTCGGTTTTAGGGAAAGAAAAAGACTGGGCAAACGGGCGGGACGTGTACTACTTGACGTCCGTCGGTCAGTATCGGGCGCATACGCCGCTGCGAGAAGACATGATAAAGCGTCTTTCCCAGCTGCCCCCGTCGGCGTATCGGGACGGGTATTTGAAGTACCTCAAGGGGCAAGACAAACATTTCGGGAATCGCTGTAAAATCGAAGACCGTTTCTGGACGAATCTCCATACGTTTGTTATGGAAGTTCTGTCCGGTCGATATTTCCAGCACAAGCAGCCGTTGAAGTGTATGCTCTTTGACGTCAAAGAGGGAATACTGAATTCGTTCAAGCGGTCGTCAGAATAAACACAAAAATTTTAAACACGAAAAACACGAATAGAACGAAAAAACACGAAAATTTTTAAATGTATATTTTAAAATTCTTTCGTCTCTTTCGCTTATTTCGTGTATTTCGTGTTTAAAAAAAGACCATATTAAACCAACGTTAAAAACAACATCATGACCAAAAAAGCCATATCGTTAATGTCCGGAGGGTTCGACAGCATTTTAGCGTCGAGAATCATGCAAGAGCAGGGGTTTGAAGTCGAAGGACTGAATATTCGCACGCCGTTTGTTGACACGACGGCGAAGGCGCAGCAGGCGGCGGACGACTTGGGAATTCATCTGACTGTGCTCAACGTCAATGAGGATTACATCGATATTATTCGCAATCCTCAGTACGGATACGGCAAGGCGTGCAATCCGTGTCTGGATTGCCATTTGTACATGTGCCGCATGGCGGGAAAGTACATGCAGGAAATCGGGGCGGACTGCGTTGTAACAGGCGAAGTTGTCGGTCAGCGTCCCAAAAGTCAGCGGCGTCACCATCAGGAGCTTATCGAGTACAAGTCCGGAATCAAGGGACGTCTGCTGCGTCCGATTTCCGCCAAACTCTTGCCGGAAACGGACGTCGAGCGTTCCGGTCTGGTTGACCGTGACAAACTCTATGCGATAGAAGGGCGCGGGCGCGGTCCGTTAATTGATCTGGCTCATCAGTTGGGGATTACCCGAATTCCCAACGCCGGTCCCGGCTGCTGTCTGACGGAGAAGTCGTTTGCCAATCGCGTTTGGGATTGCAACAAGCATTGCCCCAACGCTCAAATGTGGGAATACGAGCTGCTGTGCGTTTCCCGACACATTCGCGTTGACGAGTCTTTCAAAGTAGCTGTCGCTCGAAATGAGGCGGAGTGCGAAACCATCTTGAGGATGTTCAACGAGCATAAGTCTGACCGCCCGGACGTTATGTATGCAGAGCCGGACAACTTTGTCGGCGCGTCCGCGCTGTCGATTGGCAGAACGGACGAATTGGCGAAACGTCAGCTGGCGAGTATGATAGTCCGATTTAGCAAGAACGCCGCAATTCCTGAGCCAAAGATTAAGCTTTGCCGTCAGGACGAGACGGAAATCGTTCCCGGCGTTCACGACGAAGCAATTGACAATCTTAAGGTCTTGTAATATCCTATATATGATATGCTTGTATAAAGTGGGAACGTCTCATAAGTATAAAAAGAACAGCCAATCCCAACGTTTTTTTGAGATTGGCGGTTCTTGCATTTTTCGTTTAAGCGGATTTGAATCTCTATCGTTTGAGTCTGCGTTTAGGATATAAGTTATCTAATTTCTTGCAAAACGCTCAAAAAGTCTTCAACAGAGACGCTTTCCATAGCTTTGAGAACCAGAGAATCAAGCGTTTGCTTATTCTGGATTTGCAGTAAAAGGCTGCTGATTTGAGAAGCATCTGCCTCTGGAAAACGATGAGTCAGAATATTGCTTATCGTTTTACGAAGAGAAAGAATCTCTCCTTCTTCTCGCCCTTGTTCCAGCCCTTGTTCCAGTCCCTGTTCCAGCCCCTGTACCAGCCCCTGTTCCAGCCCCTGTTCTCTGGCAAAGCTAAGCTGACCTTTTCTATCGCGTTCCGCTTTTTCGTGAGCAATAGCCATTTCACGCAATTCGTTGTTCTGACAGAGACGTTGATAACGTTCTGCCGCTACTGCAATGCCGCTGTTATTTTGGGTTAATATAGTCATTTCTTCCTGCGATTTTTTATGTCCGTTGGATAAAAAGTCAAGCCAGTTTTTCAGTTCGTCATGAAGCTCAGGCAAACGGTTGATTTTTTCTGACGTCAGTTCAATAGTATGAATTTGAATCTGATCTGAAAAAACGCAATCCGGTTGTCCCTCTGCTGTCAGCGTAAAAATGTTGTGCATACGTGGGATTGTCGGAAATAAATTAAACCGAGCAACCACAATGGAAATCACCGGAAAGAGAGCTTCGTATTCCTGCCCCTGTTCCAACTGGTCGTGGTACATTCCACTCCAGTAATATAATATACGATTGTTGAACCCCTTTTGGTTCGCGGTTTGTATCTCGATATTAAAATACCTGCCGTCAATTCCCCAGGCTTTTATATCTAATATAGATTTTTTCCCATTGATAAAGGACGCCAAAGAAAAAGGACTTACAATCTGAACTTCTTTAGTAGGCATGCGTCCTGAATCCTTTTGAACGGCGTCAATAAAGGATTTCAGAGCTAGTTCCGAACCAGAGCTGCCCATCATATAACTAAAGACAAAATCGTCTGTCAGCAAAGGCTTTTCCATTTTGCTTTTCCTTGTTATATGTAGCTTTTTGAGTGATTATAAAAACTGATTGACGCCAAAAAGACGTCAATCAGTTTCATTCTTCCGAGAGGAAATATTCTTTTATATCAGACTTTTTTCGCGATCATCGAAACGTCCTGACCGCCGAATCCGAAATTATTGGACAGGATATAATCGCATTTGACTTCTCTGGCAACGTTGGGAACGTAGTCCAAATCCAGCAACGGATCCGGCTCTTCGTAGTTGATGGTTGGCGGGACGATGCTATCGCGCATAGCCAACAGACAGTAAATCAGTTCTGTAGCGCCGGCGGCGGCGATAAGGTGCCCGATCATACTCTTTGTACTGGACATGGGAACCTTGTACGCGTCTTCGCCAAAGACGGCTTTGATTGCAATCGTTTCGACTTTGTCGTTGATGTGCGTGCTTGTACCGTGAGCGTTGATGTAGTCAATCAGTTTCGGTTCAATGCCAGCGTCTTTGAACGCCATGTGCAACGCAGCAATGGCGCCGCGTCCGTCTGGATGGATGTCGGTAATTCTGTATGCGTCACAAGTGGAGCCGTATCCAATAAGTTCGCCGTAAATCCTGGCTCCACGAGCTTTGGCGCGTTCGTATTCTTCCAGAACCAGCATTCCAGAACCCTCGCCCAAAACGAATCCGTCCCGATTATTTTCAAACGGACGGCTGGCTTGCTGCGGGTGTTCGTTGTTTGTGCTTAACGCGGTAAGAAGATTGAACCCGGAAACGCCAAAGGGGTGAATCATGCTGTGCGTTCCGCCGGCGAGCATAATGTCCGCCTCATCGCGGCGAATCATATCGACGGCTTCTCCAACGGCTTGAAGACTGGCGGCACAAGCAGTTAAGCAGTTTGCATTTGGACCTTCGGCGCCGAAATGAGCAGCCAAGTGAGCGCTGGGCATGTTCGGCTCCTGTTCCATTTCTTCAACCGGATCGAGAATATCCACGCCTGCCTGGACAAACGATTTCATATCGACAGTTCCGTCTTCTTTGAGGCATTTAGCCATCATGTACGTGAACTTGTCGAAGTTTTGCTGCCCTTCGCCGCTGCCGGTGTAAACGCCAAAACGCAGCGGATCAATAGGCGTGTCTTGAATTCCGGAATCTCTAACGGCTTTAATTCCAGCGCCCATGGCAAACTGTGTATGCAAGCCGTGCCCAACCCAATCTTTGGGATCCAATCCAACGTCGGATAAATCCCAATTTTTGACTTCAGCCGCAATTTTTGTGGGGAAACGGCTGGCGTCAAATCGGGTGATATAATCCACGCCGGACTTTCCCGCCAGAAGATTTTGCCATACTGTTTCGACTTCTGCTCCTAACGGAGTTACCAAACCGATGCCGGTTACAACAACGCGTCTTTTCATTTGCAGCTAATTAATCTAAATTTTTGAATTCTTCCGGTTCTTCCAAACGTGTAACGCCGTCCGCCTCAACGCCAACGTCGTATACCTTCATATTGACCATCAAATTACGATAATCTCGAACGCTGAACTGTTTTTTATCTGAATAGGAATCGTCCAAAATCCCGTGCATCATTTCGACTTCTGCATAAAGGATTTCCTCGCCGTCAGGCTTGCGAATATACGCATTGGCTGAAGAGACGGTTCCATTTTCGTCTATGCGTTCGACGGTGGCTTTATAAACTAAAGTGTCTCCTGGAAACGCCAAACAATGGAAAACCGCCTTGTTAATTTTAGCCAAAACGACTTTCTGCTTGTACTTGTAATATTCGCAGATGAGCAAACCAGACGTTTGAGCTATGCCTTCCAGCACCAGCGAATGCGGCATTACCGGATAAAAGGGAAAATGATCGTGCATGTGGTCTTCCGCCAGCGTTATGCACTTTATAGCTTGAGCTTTAACTCCGGATTGAAAAACTTCAAATTTATCCAGCCAAAACCAACGCATTTTTAAATAATGTAATAGATTGTCAAAGTAATAGTTACTATTCAACTGTAAACGGTTAGTCCATATTTACCCGCTAATCAGTGCGTAAGAACTCTGTTGAAGGGGAAAACTAACCGTTAACAGCTTGCCGAATCTGTTTATCAGGCAACTTTAGAAGCAACAAATCGAACCATGTCGCCAACGGTGAGGATGTTGCCAAATTCCTGAACCTTGGGGTTTTCAGCAAATTTGTCAAGGTCAGCGAACGGCATGCGCTTTTTCAGTTCTGCCAGACCAGCTTCGTTGAGCTTGCCGTCTTCGACAAAGTCAGCGCTTGTCAAAATGTCCTGCGGGAAGAGTTCTTCACGCGGAATCTTGATGTCGAAAGCTTTTTCCAGACGGAAAACAATGTCAAGGAAGTCAATGGATTCTGCTCCGAGGTCAGCAACCAGAGTTGCGTCTTCCGTAACTTCATCTTCATCTACGCCGAGGGCTTCGACCAAAGTTTCCTGAATTGTCTTGAAAATTTCTTCTTCAGAGGGCATTGTAAATCTCCAATTCTAACTGTTGAATGTATATTGAAAGGACGTTGACAGTAATGAAACAATCAACATCTGCCAATACGATATAAAACACCGATATAATTATATAATATATATCGGCATGGTTACTGTTTGTTATTTAATGTATTCTGGGTAAGCAGAACGTACATTTCCCTATAATCGGCATTAATTTGCTTTTGCTTGAAAACCATTCGAGGGTTGGAAAGATCCAGGTCGGAACTTTCCATTGTCAGGCGAGCTGAGATAATTGCGTTGCCGTTAAGACTTCCCTGAATTGCCAACTTTGTCAAATTTCCTTCGCGTTTCAGGATTTTTCCTTCCAACTCGAGTTTTTCGCCTGGTTGAACGAAATGACCATATTTGACGTTGCGAGCTTCTTTCATCGTGATAATCGGATGAGCGAAGTCGTCAGTTACGCGGATGAGCCAAGCAGAAAGCTGAATCATCGCCTCAAGCATTAAAACGCCTGGCATAACGGGAAATCCAGGAAAATGATCATGAAGATACTCTTCGGAAAGCGTCAGGTTTTTAACCGCCTTAATGCTTTGTCCGGGAGTAAGTTCAGTGATCTTGTCTAATAATACAAATTTCATAGTCGGTGTATATGGGTAAACAACACAATTATATAAATATGGAATAAGTATACCCATCTTTTTAAATTAATCAATACGGATTCTCTGTTTTTTAGATGTATTTTTTTTAATAATTTTCTCTTTTTTTAAAAATAGGGAGTGCATTTTTTGAAAAAACAATGTAGAATTATATGAAGTAGTATTAAATATCGTTTTTTGTCAGATTTATCATTTAATAACATGCCCGAATTTGATCCTTACTTTGAGTGGCTGGACATCCCATTGAATCAGCGTCCGATTAATTACTATAAATTTCTGGGATTGATTCCCCCTGTTTCCGATCCGGCAGAAATTGAGGCTGCGTGTAAAAGTCGGCGTCAACAGCTTCAAAAAGAAATCCTGGGCATTCATGGAGCAGAGGCTCGGACGCTTCTCAATGAACTGAAAATTATTTCTGATACGCTGCTCAACCCGGTTCGTAAAGAAGCTTATGACCAAAAGCTGTTCAAAACGAATCCCGCTTCAATGGAAGTCAAACTGGAACCGGGGTACAAAATCGGTCCGTACGAGCTTCTTAAGCTCCGGGAGAATTCAGGGGCGGGGTCGATGTGGCTGGCGGTCAACAAGCTTTCTGGAAAAAAGTGTTTGATGAAAGTCCTTCCGCAGCGATTGGCTCAGCGCTCTCAGATTGCCAAACGGTTTGTGCGGGAGATTCAGTTTTCGTCTCAGCTTCATCACGATAACATCGTCTGCGCGTCCGATTCTGACGGTCAGGGAGATCCGCTGTACTACGTAATTCCATGCGAGGCGTTAACCAGTCTGGAAACGTTTGTTCGTCAAAATGGGCTGCCGACGGTCGAAAAGGCTCTGGATTATGTCTGTCAGGCTGCGCAAGGATTGGAGTATCTTCACTGGAAGGGAATTTGCCACAGAAACGTTCGTCCTGACGTTCTGTTTTTGGACGAAAACAACGTTGTCAAAGTTGGCGGACTTCTTACTGCAAAGGCGGAAAACAACCTTCTGCTCGATGGAGATTTTGACGAACAACTCACTCAAGACGGTCAAATGCTCGGCGCAGCAGATTATATGGCTCCGGAACAGGCGACAAACGCTTCTGCGGCAGACGCTCGCTGCGACGTTTATTCTCTGGGCTGTACGATGTTTTGGCTTCTGACGGGGCGACCGGTGTTTAACACCAAAAATAATTTGGCTGAAAAACTGATGGCTCACAGAAAGGCGCCAGTTCCGCGATTGTCTCAGATTCGTTCTGGAATTCCGCAGGCTCTTGACGCCGTTTTCCAGAAAATGCTGGCTAAAAATCCCGATGATCGCTATAAGAGCATGAAGGAAGTTATTGAAGCGATTCAAAACGCTCAAAAGGGCGCGTCTGGAAATGTTAAAATTCCAGGGTGGCTTTGGGCGATAATAGGAATTGGAATCGGCGCCGCGATTACGGCTGCTGCGTTGCTGCTGCGTTAGTCTTTGACAGCAGCGTCTGGAAACTGTTTTTAAAACCCGTTTTTTCAATCATTATTTAGTATCATGTCAGATTCAACCCCGAGTAATACAAATCCCCAAAATAAATCTATTGTTGATAAAATGATGGCGTGGCTTTCAAGAGGCGTTGATTACTCCAAGTTGAATCTGAATTTTACCTCTCAGCGCGAGCATTTTATCCCGATCCGTTACGAGGTCATGCTGGATAAAATCCTGGAGCGTTCTTCCTTGTCAGAACAGGAACAGGAGGAAATCCGGTATTTGGGGCTGATGTTCGAAGAGCATTACCATCTGGATTACCATCAGGATTTCCTCAAGCTCAAAGACGCCTTTGCGCCTTTTAATCCGGATAAAGAAACCGTCTATGAGCTGGAGTTTTCAGAAGAAGACAAAGCCCAAAAACGAAAGATTCTTCTTGACGGCATTCAAAAATTCCTTGAAGTGAGCAATTATCGGCTCATGACTCAGGAAGATTTTAACAAGTGCTTGACCCTGCAGCCTTTTGGAGGATTGTCTGTCCAGGTTGATACAAAGCATTTCAAGGAGTTTCACGTCTATTATCGCGGCGTTCGCGAGGTGGAAGTTACGGATACATTTTTCTGGCTGCTGAAGCATAAGCGAAAGACGCTTCAGTTTTGCCGCATTTTCGTTTTAGCGGAGTACAAAACCAATCAGACGGAAGAAGAAGTCAAGGAAATAAAAGCCAAAGGCGAAAAGCCCGTGTTCGTGCCTGAAGAACAGGCGGGAACCATTATTGCCAAGCAGTTTCGCGACGTTCCTATTGAACACCTGAAGATTGTCGCTCCGGAAGTAAAATTGAATCTGCCGTTATTTGACAAGTTCAAGGTGGGAGGAACTTTTTTTGCAGGATTTGGCACTGCTATTTTGAAGCTCATTTATGCTGCAGCCTTTAGCATTGTTGTATTTGTTCTTCTTCTTGTAGGCATTGTATTGGCTTTTCTCAAGGGTATTTTTGGTTTTCTCAATTCCAGAACCAAGTGCATGAAAAAGTTTTCGGAAAGCCTGTACCACAAAAGTCTTTCCAACAACGTTGCCGCAGTAAATATGCTGCTGGATCAGGCGGAAACGCAAGAGGTCAAAGAGGCTCTTTTGGCGTATTATATTCTTTATGTCCATCGCGATAGTCAGTTGACGATGAAGGAAATGGACGATTACGCGGAAGCGGAATTGAAGGACGCTTTTAATTTCGACATCGACTTTGAAGAAGACGACGCGTTGCGAAAACTGATTGAAAAGCAGCTTGTTACCGTTCATCCCGGCGATACCGAAGAAACTACCCGCTATCAAATTCTGCTGCCAATCAAAGCCGCGTTACAACAGCTGGATTCCATCTGGGACAACTATCATACTGTTGAATGACGAGTTGCGAGGTTTTTAGCTTCTAGCTGCTAGCTAATAGCCAGAAGCTAAAAGCTCCCTACTGCCTATTGCCTACTGCCTTATATGATTGTTTCGACGACGCATCGCGTTTTTTCAAAAAAGCTGGGTGTGGGTGCATGTGGATGTTGTCTATTC
>CACXSS010000046.1:0-16871 GCA_902770245.1 uncultured Planctomycetota bacterium
AGGAACTGGGCGTGAGCGAAAGCCTGACCGCTTCCGCCTATCTCTTCGGCCACATCTACCAGCCTGGCGTAGCCAAAGTGGTTTACATCTATGTTGACGGTGAACGGGTTGAATATCCGGTAGGCACCAAGGAAGACCGCGCGTTCATCACTGTTCAGGGTGATTGGATCGTGTGCTACAACCGCAAGGGCGAACTGGTGGGCGTTGCTTACGCTCCCGCCGCTGACAATTCAACACCCGACGACGACAACCAGGCGTTATCAGAAGCGGAAGAGCTTGAACGGCTCCGGAAGTTCAACAACCGATTGCAGAAACAGGTCAAAATTGTAGAGAAAGCGGAAAGCGAATGGCTGAAAGCAACCGGCGCCGTTCAGTCTGCGAAAGAGGAAGCGCGAGCGCTTAAAGAGGTTTTTGACGCCGAATCAAAGACGCTCGCGGTCATGGTGAAAAACGGCGTGGCGGGCGTCGGGAACGAACTGCCGGGATTCAGTCCGGAAGAACTTGAGGCAAACGACGCTGAACCTGCCGTCGTCGACTTGAGCCAATATTCAGTTTCCGAAATCGGCATTTCCGAAAGCGTTTACGACAAGCTGCAAGACGCCAAAATTCTGACGGTCGAAGACCTGAGAGTTTACCTGAACCAAGACCCGCGCAACCGGGATAAAATCCCCGGCATTGGAACGGAAAAGCTGAACGCCCTGACTGACAAACTCAATGCGTTCACGGAACCGCTGTATAAGAAATAGCCAATCAACTTCAGAAAATGGAAAACAAACCGCGAAAGGTTCAGCAGCTCAAAGGCACGACGGGAACGGAAGGCGAAAGACTCGAAGACATCTTTCCCTCTGCGCCAGTCGGAGCAAAGTTCTGGCATCGGACGTTTTCGCTGTTTGAGTACATGGAAAAGACCGAGGACGGCGTCCGGCGCGTGAACACCCTTCACCCAATATCCGTCGACGACGCGACTTTTTGGCTGGACGACCCTGTTTTTGATTATGGCTGGCGTCGGCTGACGTAAGCAGAACAACAAGAGAACGAAATGAGCAACAACGATTACAAAGGCGAATTATTGAAACTGGCAAACCTGGTTCAGCAGATGCGGACGGCGCAGAAGAACTATTTTTTCAAGCCGAACAAAACCGCGCTGGAAGTCGCGAAGAAGCTGGAAAAAGAAGTTGACGCCGCGCTTCAGGACATTTTTTACCCCAATCCCAAATTATTTTGAAAAACTCGCAACGTACTGAAACGCTAACCTGTCGATTTCCTCAGCAAACCTCAGCGGTTCTTTTCTTTAATGATTTCATTCCGCTTGATCAGTCGCTGATAGGGATGTGCAACGGGTTCAGCAGCTCCAAGAGTGGTTCTCATCAACCGCGCCGGGCGGTAAATCCCGGCAAAACTGGAAAGATGGTCGAGACGGTCTATGGCGCCGGCTTTGAATACCGGTAGGCGCATCAGCGCCTCGCAGGTTCGAATCCTGCTCTTTCCGTTGGACAGGTGGCGGAGTGGTTTATCGCTATGCCTTGAGGGTTGAAGACGTTCACAGCGTCTCGCAGGTTCGAATCCTGCCCTGTCCTGTCGTTTGCCGCAGCTGCGGCGGACGTGGATTGAAACGTAATTTTTTGAACGTACCGGACAGCGTTACCAACGCTGCGAACTGAAAGTTTGGTCAACGCGACGCCGTGGCGCGAAATCCACGGCAGTTTTTGACAAAGGAGAACGTATGAAAAGCGACGTCCAAAGAGAGATTGAAATATTAAAACAGCTCGAAAAGGCTTATCGACTGGCAGCAAGCGAATTCTCAATTCAATATCAAAAAGTAATGGACATGCTGAATTGTCCGGTTTGCAAAAGGAATATAAAGTTTGAAAAGGAATTTGGCTGGTATCATATCAGGTGCAATCAAATCGAATGCGGTTTCCATGTTGGAAAATCTGAACGATTAAGTAAGTTGCTGGATCGCTGGACGGCGGTCTGCGACACGATTGAAGAGATGGAAAAAGAGGAAGTTAAGGAGTGCGAATGAGAAAACCAATGAGCGAAGAAAATATTGTGAGATTTGCCAAAGACACGCCAGACCACCTCTTAGCTGGCGCGATCTGGACGTCAATCAAATTAACTGACATTGTAGACATTGACCAGACGCAAATCCGCGATCAGTACGACGATGGCGTTATTGAAGAGTTGAAACGTATATTCAACTGGCAGGACCCGTATGGAAATGACGACAAAGACAAGAATTATTATCCTTACGCACTGCCTGAAATCGTCGTTGTTCGTTGTCCACAAGACAAAAAGAAGTTTTGGATTCTTGATGGTCATCATCGCTACCAGGCAGCTCTTGCAACTGGCAAAGAGACTGTGCGAGGAATGATTGTCAACAACAGCGGAAATATTAAATCGCTGAAAGTCAATGACATCGACGATCTGCGTTTCTTGCAAGCACGCGAAAATGAGGATGCCGTTGCTACTCGAACGCGAGAAACAAAGCGACGCCAGATTATTGCAACGATGAAAAAAAGACCGAATTGGAATCTGCATCAGGTCGCGGAATATTGCAACGTCTCATGGAATCTTGCTTTCACTATTCACGAAGAATTATGTGCATCTGGCGAGTATAAAAGATTGCTCAAACCGGCGGAAAAGGTTCAGGAGGCTATCGACAAGCCAGAGAACGCCAGCAAGTCAAACAGAGAACTGGCGAAGGAGCTGAACGTAGACGAAAAAACAGTTCGCAAGGTGCGGAAAAATCAAAAAACAGAAAAATCCGCACCCGACAATACTTCCGAATCCAGAAAATACCCTGGAACAAAATGGGTTACTGGCGATTGCGACGAGTGCGGCGCATTGGCATTTGATGCGCTCGTCGTTATGGAACCATCTGGCGATAATCGGCAATTTTTCGACAAGTTTTGCGACAAGGAATGCGCAGACTGTTATGCGAAAAAGCATGGTTTTATTCTTGACATGGAGACGCGAACGTTTCTGGTTGACGTCAACGCCGACAAAGACGCCGACGCGCTAGACAAGGTATCGCAGAAGGCTCAGGATTATTTGAAGAGCAGCGACCTGGAGCTGGAAGAACATCTGAAGAATAAGAATTGGACAGAAAAGCAGAAAAAGGACTTTGAGGAAGGCGTCCAGGCGTATCGCGAATGCCAAAAGAAAAATTCTATGCCCAAAACAAGCGATTGGGCAGACGAGAAATTAGACGGATACCTCTACGAAGAAGACCGTCAGCGTCAGCTCGAAAAGGCGGAAAAAGGTGAACGGTCGTCGGAGTTCTACGAACCGCAGCGCCGACCGACGCTGAACAAGACAACGGCGGAAACGCGCCGGGTTGTTCCAGACGTCGAAAAGCCGATGTCGAAGGCGATTAAATCCGGTTCGATCCCGCTCAAAGACGTTGACAACATCCAGCAGATTGTTGATGACGTCTGCGACTGGCTGGGCGACCGCGTCGCAGCTTTTGCGGTACTATTCCAGGACAAACGCAGCCGAACGGAGGACGAATGATTTATTTGATTGAAGGAACTGTTAAGTATGAGGAACGAGTTATGTTTCTTGTGGAAGCGGAGAGAGAATTCGACGCCGTGCAGAAAGTGAGACATGGTAAAGAATTTTTAAGGTATCCGCTCGAAACAAAGGACGTAACGTATCCGACCGATTTTGTCTTCCATGGAACGTTCCATCAGAAAAATGAAAAAGACAAAGAACAATGAATATTGAATGGGTAATACTCATTTGTGCGGGAGAACGGATGAGAGTCATACACGGCATCCGTACCAGAGGCAGGATCCAGAATCAACGCCGTTCCGTCAGCGGATACTCGCTAACCGTGCGTAACGACAATTGACTTGTAGCTCTGGCGTTCCCACTCCTTTCCTTTTTTGATTATTGCATTATGTACGATTACAAACATTTTACCGTTGCCGTTGACTTTGACAACACCTGCGTCGTCGCCGGAAAGGTTTATCCGGAGATTACAGGGAGCGTTCCAGGCGCCGCATCGGAGTTGGCAAAGCTGGCGGCGTTCGGCGTCCGGATTGTTTTGTGGACGTGTCGGGTCGGCGAGGAACTTGATGCAGCGCGGAAATGGTTCGAAGACAACGGCATCCCGCTGTTCGGCGTCAACCATAATCCCGACCCCTATTGGATAGAGAACCCGACGCGCAAGATTTATGCAGACGTCTACGTCGACGACAAGGGATTAAACATGCCAACCATCACAATCAACCATCAGAATTGCGTTGATTGGAATGAGGCGGGACGAATGATTTTAGAGGAACACGAACGCTGGTACTGGCGGCATTTTTACAGGGGAGGGTTACGATGAACGATTATTGTTTCTTTTACATTGTCGGCGCGGTTGCCGGTCTGATCGTTGGCGTATGCAATACGTGGTATTTGATTGTCGCTTATTATTCCAACGCTGCCGCCGGCGCTGCTCAGACTGCGGAGATTAAAACCAGACAGAAGAACAGTGAGATTGACGCCCTGCAAAACCGGCTCGAACACGCCTTGGATTACATCGCCAAACTCAAAGAACGCGCCGGGTACGACGGGCGGGACGTCGACGAATGGGACAATTGAGCGTCAGCGGTTGACGCATTTTGCAAGCTCCCCGGACGGCGACGCTCCGGGGCTATTTTGAACATGCCAATATTTATTCCAGGTCTGCCGGTTCCGAAAGGAAACCACAAAGCGTTCACGTTCCGCTCACGTCGGACGGGACGGCAGACTATACGTATTGTTGACCAGGGCGGCGCAGCGCTCAAAGATTGGCAAAACAAAATTGCCGCGCATGTTAAAGAGCTGATTGAAAAGCCGTTCGCTCAGCCCTGGGCAATCAGTCTGGATGTCGTCTTTTACCTGCCGCGTCCGAAATGCCATTTCACAAAGACCGGCAAACCGTCGTCAAAATGGCGGCTGCACCATACCACAAAACCAGACCGCGACAAACTTCTTCGCGCCGTGCAAGACGCGCTGATCGGCATCGCATACGTTGACGATAACCAAGTTTTTGACGGACGAGTTAAAAAGGATTACGCCGATTACCCGCATACGGTCGGCGTGGAAATTACAATCACAATTTGCTAAATGGAGAGAAAAATGGAAGAACAAAAACCTAAAACAACGGAATTGTCGGTTCCGGACGCTTGCGCTCAGGCGTTCCGCGTCGAACTGCCGAGACTGCAAAACCTTTCCGACGTGCAGGGGTCGACGCCAGCGCGAACGATTATCAGCCAGGCAATGCTGATGGTTCGCAAAGACCCCAAACTCCAGAGCTGTCAGCCGATTACAATCGTCAACAGCGTCAAGGAAGCAGTCCGCTGCGGTTTGGAGATTGGCGGACCGCTGGGGCTGGCGTTCCTGATTCCGTACAAGAACGAATGTTCGTTGCAGATTTCCGCCCAGGGAGAAATGGAGCTGGTTCGTCGTTCCGGACAACTTGCGGCGTCGGCGACGCCTCGCGCTGCGATTGTCTACGAGAACGACAATTTTGACATGAGCGTCGAACCGCCGAAACACACCTTCGACAAAATCAAAAAGAACCGCGGGGCAATGGTCGGCGTCTGGGCGAAAATCCAGATGAAGGACGGCGCATGGATCTGGGAGTACATGAGCAAAGAGGAAGTTGACAAGTGCCGCGCTCGCGCTAAAACCCAAAACGTCTGGGAATCGGACTACGAGGAAATGGCGAAAAAGACGGTTATTAAAAGGATGACAAAGTGGATGCCGAAGTCCGTAACCCCACGCGCCGAAGAAGCCGAGGAAGTCAAAGCCGAATACACGGATGTGGATTACGAAGTTTTGTAATTCCGTTTGAACAAACAGACGAATTAAACGCTGCCACAAGAGATGCAATTGAGCGCGATGTTTTCATTTTAACGCCGGAAGAAATCTTCCGGCAGAATTACTGGCAAAACAATACCAAAATAACAAAACTTGACAAAGAGTTTATTCGTAGTATAATTGGAGGAGTAAATGGGGGGAAGAGGGGCACATGAAAACCGTAACAAAAAGGGAAGGATTCCTAAAGAATTGCAGGAGTATCATACGACTGGAATTATCACTACGACAATTGATGGAAAAGAATGCAAAATATTGATTCTCTTGCCTAATGATCCTAAAATTAGACCGCGTTTGCCAGAGTTTTCAAACTCTCCCAACGCTTTTTATGGATTGATTGATCCAGTCACCGGTAAACTAGAAAAGGTTCGAGAATATGTTAATTATCGAACTGTTTGTGATTACGAATATCATAAAACCAAAAGCCCTAACGTACCAATGTTGCATAAACATGTTATGACATTCCCAACTACTGAAGAGTTAAAAAAAATGACCCCAGAAGCTAAAAGAAAAGGGGCACATGGTGGAAAACATGAGAATATTGCACCAGAGGATTTTCAAAGATTAGGAAATATTCTAAATTTATTAGGAAAATTTCCACAAGATATATCAGGATATTCAGAATGGAAAGGTGAATAATGGGATTAGACGATTGGAAAAATAAAGAACCTAAAGACTATACGGCAGAAGATTTTGTTGTTTCTGGCGCAGAGGCAATTCCATGGGGAAATTTTATCTGTCTCTCTTTTTATTGGAAGGAGTACCGTTTTGAATTATGGGAATGCTGGGACGTTTATCTTTATTCACGAGATGAAAAAGAAAAACACATTGAACATGTTTCTTATGATGACTGTGCTTCCGCTATGTTAGACAAACATTGGGATGGTTTATCACTTAGTGATATTATGAGTAAAATACCATATACAGATTTATTTTAATGGTACGAATTGATAAAATTGAATTTGACTTTTTTCAATCATATGGGCGTTATAATATTCCATTAATTTGCAAATATATAAAAGATACACCTCAACACTTTATTGGGTTTAATCATGTTTTAACACACCATAATAGCCAACATTGTTATGGTGTACATTTTTACTTAGACGACTACCAATTTGAACGAATCTGGACAAGCCCCGCACGCTATATTAAATTACTGCGTCAATATGCTTGCGTCTTATCGCCGGACTTTTCGCTATATACCGACATGCCGCTGGCAATGCAGATATGGAACACGTACCGTTCGCGGCTTTTGGGACAGTACTGGCAAGACAACGGGATTAATGTAATCCCGACTGTCAGTTGGTCTGACGAACGCTCTTATTCGTTCTGCTTCGACGGATTGCCGCGCCGGAGCGTGATCAGCGTCTCTACACGGGGTTGCGTTCGCCAGGCTGAACCGCGTAAACTCTGGCAAGCTGGAATGGCGGAAACAATCCGTCGTCTCGAACCGACGAAGATTCTCATTTACGGCTCAAAGATAGAATTTGACCACGGAGACGCCGAAGTCGTCTGGATACCGGCTCGGAAGATTACAAAGGTTGTCAACAGCGGCAAGCGGACAGCGTTCCTTGTCGCGCATCCGGAGCTGATCAAACACATCGCGAAGATGGAAAAAATCAGCAGTCAGGATATTGAAGATTTCTGCCAGGACGTCATTGTTAAGAGCATGAACGACGCTGACAAGTTTGACCCGACAAAGAGTTCCATTGAGACCTGGTCGTATAATTTCGTCAAAATCTGCGTCAAAAAATTTCGTGAAAAACAACAACGGAATGTGGAACAGATGTCGCCCGAGCTGGAAGCCTCGCTTGTCGACCTGTTCGACTTCTCATCCCCCTGCGATTAATAAAAGAAAGTTTGTCCAACTTCCCTGGTCGTTTGTGGGGAGTCAAGTCGCGAACAATTTTGGAAGTACCTTGACGGGGGTGGTCTATCTATTTTACCAAGAGTTACAAGTCTATAAAACGCCGTTTAGATTGCGTAGATACAGGCGCGTTTCCTTCCTGATAATTCGGAATGCGAATCTTCATGGCAGACGCTGCAACGCTGCTCATTATTAGACAGTCGAACCAGTGGTTCGGTTCTCCTGGACGGAGCGTCCATTTGTCCATTGTTCCGTATTGTCCAGTTACCTTTGACGAGGTTTCTCCCAAAAGATGGGTGAATAATTTTGAGTGATTGCCGGAGTAAAACGTTATGGTTGACTTTGCCGCTGCGTCCGTCTTGATTCGTTGCCGAACAAACGATTTCCACCAGTTTGTATTGTAGATATAATTCCGGACAAGTCCGCGAATCTCTAACGGCATTTTCTTCCACTCTGGACCGCGTTCTTCCCCGATGGTTGCCCTCTTGGCAAAGAATCTTTGATCTGGACCTTTGCCCCAACCAAACGTCGGCTCAAGCCAACCCTTGAAGTTGCGGCAAACTTTTTTGACGACTTCAGACACGAACCCCCAGTTGGCGTCGACGATGATCTTGTCAATCCTCAAAGGTTCGCGGTTTACATCCCGCAAATATGTCTTGTCATGCAATATTGACGCCAGTTCAGTCAAGCAGTATGAAACCTGTTCCTCTAACCCTTTCCCCTGATAAACGTTTCCCATTTTGGCGTTTCCCTTGGGGTATCGTCCATAGTCAATTACAGTTCCGCTGAAGTCTGAAGCCCACGCAGTTGCAAGCCAATAGAGACAATCTTTCTGGATGTCGATCCCGACTGTTATTGCTTGAGTTTCAACCGGAGCAATTCCATGTTTAATCGTCTTGCTAACCTTGCGTTCCAAGTCTTCGAGCGTTAGGTTTTCGGCGTCGTTTTCCTCATCGACAGGTTCGTTCATGTACTCCGACCAGAACGCCTTCCGGTCGAAGTAGTATAGGTTCATGGCGTGCTGGATGGCAGAAACTTCGTTCTTCGTGAAATTGCTCTCCCAAGCAGCTTCGGCGCCTTCGTCAAGAACGGTTCGATTGTCGATGTAATACTGGTTAATCAATCGCGAACGCTCTAATAGGTCTGAAACGTCAAGTTTAATGTGTTGGTATTCATCATTATACTTATCCCATTCCACCATGTTCTTCGGCATCGAACGAAGAATGCCAAATCGTTTCCCATTCCACTGCTGCAAAATTCTTTCCGCGAGGTCGTCCTTTTTTATGACGGTAATAGTCGCTACCATGGCGAGAGCGACGCCGGGACCGGCTAACCCTTTCATGGAAGACGTGATGTTTTCCCATCGGCTTTCCGTCTGTGTCAAAGAGTTTGCGGATTTGTTGGTTTGCGGGTCGTCAATCAAAACAACTGTCGGCCGCTGCTTGCCAACGCGGAGACCGCGGAAAGATGAATCCGCCCCAACCCCCATTACAATCGCCTGACTGGATGCCTTACCGTGGATGTTTGGCAGCTGAATCATGTCGGCAGTAAAAGAAATTTCCGTCGGCTTTCCGTCAAGCGTCTGACATTTGGCGCGTTGCGTAACTCTTTCTAAACACGCGATAGGGTAACAAATTTCTGGAAAGTCTTCGGCTAGAAGTGGATTCAGATTGATGTTGATTTTGATATTGGCAATAATTTTCCTCGCCATTCCGAGATTGGAGGCGACAATAACGCCGAATTTCTGCCAACCGTAGGCGCAAGCCCACAATATTCCCCATTCGCAAAAGGTAGTTTTGCAGCCTCCGCGAAAAATGCAAAGGGGGATTTCTCCACCATATTTGAGTACTTGCTCCAACGTTTGGATCATGTATAACTGTTCGTCGCAGAACGGGGTTGTAAAGACGTATTGCGCTTCAGCGTCAGGCGTCCCTCCGTATGTCATCATGAAATCATAAAGAGACTCCCGACAAATCTTCTTACGTTCAGGATTAACGACGTCCGGCAGCGGTCCGATCTCTTTTACCGACGCGCTTTGTTCACGCGAACGCCGAGCGGCATTCTCTCGGTGTCTTTGTGCGGATTCTTCAGGCGTTGTGTATAAACGTTTTCGTCCCATACGAACAATCTATCATAAAAAAGCCTGTTGACAATAATCAACAGGCTAAAATATTCCAGATTAGAATCAAAATTCGTTCTCGGATTTCGCTTAAAATCAGGTGGTTGACGCTGCGGCAGGGATGTTGATGGGAGCTTCCAGAATCGCAACCAGCGCTTCTTTATCTCCGACGGCGATGCCTTCCCAGAGAATGCCAATAGCAGTATCGCCATCGGATGCAGCGGCAATCTTGCCAGTTGACAATTTTACCAACGAACCGCGGTCAACAGCAGATTCAGCAGTTGCGGTCAACGGAATCGAGTAAACGCTTTTCGGAGCTGTCATGAACGCCATAATCGTATCGTTCGCGGCGCAATTATCACGCGTTACTCCAATCAGGTTGCCAACAACGACAACGGAATTAGTTGCCGTATCGGCGACAGGAGTATAACGGAAAGCCTCAAAGTTTCCTTCAAAATTTGCCATAATGTAAGTTCTCCTTATGTAATTGGTTCGATTATAGAGCGCCAAAGTTTAACCATTGACGCTCATTTTCCAGATTAAATCAGGAAACGGTTCCGGTCGAATAGACCATCGGGATTTTATCCTCGTAGAGATGAAAACCGATAGTTCCCATTGCGCGCATACAGAGAGCGTCTTTGTGGTCATACCAGGTTTCTTTGATGCCCGGCGCTTCAAATCCTGACCAAACGGCGTATTCGCCGATGGGGTAACGCTGCGTATCGCCAATCATGAACCAGCCGGTGTCGGACGCGCCGCTGTATCCGCCTTCGGCGCCCAGGTACGGGTCGGTAATGACCTGATAACGTCCGACGTGGGTGTTCGCTCGGGTGTTGTTTTCACCCGCCCACTGCCAGTTGAACAGGTCGTCCGCTTTCGCTTCCAGCGCCTGCGGAACCAGAATAGCCTTTGGCGGAATATTGATGAAACGTCCGTTCGCGTTCTTCAAAGAACCGAACGTCTTACGAGCAAGCGACAAGCCGTCAACGCCCAAGGCTTTCGTGATTTTGTTACCCTTTCCGGTAGTAAACACGGTTGAATTCTTCGACCAAAAGAGGGTCCAGAATTTGTCAACTTGAGCGTCATAAACCATCTGCAACAGGTATTCAGACAAGCCGTCAAGCGCGTCCATGTCGTCATTTACCTGAGATTCGAAGCTGATGGCGGCGGTAAGCCCCTGTTTTCCAGCTTTGAATTCGTTTCCGCTCGACTTCAGCTCAACGGTCGGGTAATCTTCATTTTCGAGGATGTCTTTCGCTTTTCCAATAACGTCAAAGTCAACAGTTGCGACATTCTTAAAGTCCCGAACAGTTCTCTTCTTCAAGAGCAGTTTCCAGATGGACTCAATCTGTTCGTACTTATACCGCATCTGCTTGTCGATGATCGGCGAAAAGATGTTGATGTTGCCGAAGTTTTTCGTCGAGACGCCGGACGCTTGCAAGGTCTCTTTGTAATTCTCGACGATGGCGCGCGGGTTGCGATAATCGACGCTGACGCCTGAAGCCTGAAGCTGTTCACCCATAAGCGACAACAGAGAGACGTCGCGGCGTTTCGCAATAGCCATGTCGACTGTTCGTTTACTGAATCCGCCGCCGTCAGGGTCTGAAAGCCATTCCGCTGGAACTTTGAGATTCAACAGACATGACGCCTGAAGAATATCTTTTTTTGTCGGTGCGGTTTCGGCAGAACGGCTAACGTAAGCAGCAGAACTGGCGGGCGTGTTCAGACTTCGTCCGGACGTTTTAATAGACGCCTGAACGGTTTCCTTTTTGTCATCTTCTTCGCAGGTCGCTTTCACGGTTTCTTCTTTTTTGTCTTCGTCAGTCGAATCGGATTCAGAACTGGTTTCTTCCTTTTCCTCTTCCTTTTCTTCTGATTCCGCTTCAGCAGTCAGTTCTTCATTTGCGGCATTGGATTCTTTCCAGAGAGCTTCCAGCGCCGCACGGTTCTCTTCGGTCAGCGTTTCCGGATTAAATCCTTTGCTAACCAAAAATGCTTCAAAATCCATGGCGTTATCCTCCTTAAAAAGTGTAGCCAGTAGAGTTTCCGTATTCGGATCGGCTCCAGCCGGAACGATGGAAATCTCTCTTACTCTCAAATTGGTTAAAAGTGTAAATGGACCAGAGAGCGTTTGTCCATTCACAGTAATTGATTCATTTTGCGGAACAAGTTGTTTATTGTTGACGTCAATTATCCCTGACCCAATAGAACATTGCCATTTGGCTCCCTGGTTAAAACTTTCGATAACCTCTTTTGTCCACTGCGATGGCGATTCTAATACACCGTCTGCTTGGAGCGTCTGTCCATCGGTTGTAACCGATTCAGTATGTCCGATTCTCAACATGGAATCGTGATTGTAAAGAATCGGTATGTTATCTTCGAGAACAACGTTTGACAGGTCAACGACAACCGGCAGTTTAGTCCCTGCAGGGTATTCTTCTCCATTGACGGTAGTCGGTTCCGGTATGCTGATTCCGTCAGCGTACATGATGCCGCCGGAGTATGCCGGTCGAAAAATTACCTTGCGTGGGAAAACTCCATTATCTTCGACTGAGGCGTTAAGAATTTCAAATCTCATTTGATAACGTCCTCCTGTTCCATAACGCTCGGTTGAACCTGTTCGGCGCCCTTCGCTTCATTGATTCTTTTGGTTTCCTCAATCCAATCGCGCATGTGCTGTTCGTAATCAATTCCGTATCGCTTACAGTATTCGCGATGCGTCAGCAGACCGGCTTGCAGCAACTGAACGTCGCCAGACGCATTGGAGTTTCTGTCTATGCTGGAGAGAATGTTCGGAAAATGCCATTCAAGTGAAACGCCTTCCATATTCGGATAGGCTTGTAATATCTCAATGACCGTATCGGAATCGTCATGAGACAACACAGCTATTCTGACGCATTTATTCAGGAACTTTCGTAATTTCTGCTGACATGCCCCGGCATAACGGCTGAACAACTGGTAATCCATTTGCGCTGATGAATAGTTGTAATTAGCGCTGCTTCCTGTAGCAAGATTTTCTGGAAGCCCGCCAGCCAATCCGGCAATCTTCTGAAATGTTTGTGTGTGTTCCGAAAACGTTTGATTTGGATGTTCGTTTTTAACCTGGTTCATGGTCATTCCAGAAGCCAAAAACGTCATCCCGCCATCGTCTGGTACAGGAATCGTTTTAAACGCTTCAATCATCGTGGCAACATCTTCTTCGTAGTTGCGCGGCATACATTGAAGAAATTGGTAAGCGTCCATTCCTGTCTGGATAATCAAGTTCATCTTGGCTGCCAACTCCCAGGCGCCGAGCGATGCGTTTGTAATGCGTCGCATTGACGACAACATTTCCAGCGCGCTTTGAAGCAATGGCAAACCGCGTTTTTGGTTCACAACGTCTTCCAGAAACAGATGCATTATATGTTCAGCCGGAACAATTGTGGTTTGCGGCATGTTTTGAACATTGGGATTTTGATTCTCTTCGAGTATGTCGTACCAGACCGGTTCGTTATATTCGTTGTATGTGATTCCTTCAAGTCGATTCGGATCAAAACCAACCGTATTCGGTTCTGTTATTCTTCGCGCTTCCAACAATTCAATGTCGACGCCGCCCGGCATCCGCGGATTCGGCATGAAATGGAAAAATGCTTCGCCATCATAAAACAATGCCTGGATAGCGGTGATAAATTTCCAGTCCATCTCTGACGCGGTACGCCAGCGTCGGAATATTCGTTCAATCTCATTGTTAAAAACTTCGTTAGGGGTGTGAACTTGCAAAAACGGTCCTGCCCCGTAAACGCCAAGCGCGAAGTTTCTCGCAATATTACGCGCCAACGGATTGTCCAAATACTCTTTTTTGCACCATGATCGAAGCCGCGAACGCTCACTTTCGGTTACAAGAAGATTATTCGATTGATCAATTGACGTTCCAGAAAAATCATCATGGGCGCGCGCGGACGGTTTTGCAGAACGCAAAAGACCGCTTGCCAATCGTTCATAAATGTCCGACAGGTTTATTCTACTTTTCGGCTTTCTTTTAAAAATATCAAATATTCCCATAAAAACTTCTCTCTATTGGTTTATACCGAACGTGAAAAGAGTTACGATTTTTGAAAAGTTTTATGACAATCTATCAATAATTCCTTTATTAATAGGCGTGAAAAAATTTTTTTCCTCCAAAATTCTTGTATTCAAAAAGAGTCGGCGAAGCTACACACTTCGTAGAAGTGTGTATAAACTTTCAGAGGAGGAATTATGTCAGACAATAACACTCAGACGCCTGAGCAACAGGTTGAACAGCTTCGCAATGAAATGGTCAATTCAGCGGCAGCCGGTATTTCCAGCGTTTCTGTCGATGGAATGAACGTTCAAAAAATGAGTTCTTCTGATAAAAAACTCGCGCTTGACGAAGCTAAAAAGGCAACCGTCAATCAATTTCCTATATCCTTTTTTAAATGGAGATAAAACCGATGGGGAAACTCAGAAATTTAATTCGCGATTATATTGCCCGCCTTGTAATTCAGAGCTTTACATTTGAAACCATTAAGGCTGCGTTGGACTCGCTTGTCGGATACCTCGAAACAAAATCTAAAGAAACCGAAACCGTCATTGACGACTGGTTTGTTGAAGCGCTGCGAAACATTGTCAACGACGAGAAAAAGCTGGAATGTATCTACAACTTCCTGAAGAAATACGTTGTTCAGACTGACGGCGTCTGTTGTTCTCTTCCGACGGAAAAGAGTTTGGAAGCATTGGCAGGAGAGATCGCTGAAATCGCAAACGACGACACTGTTGCTGGCGATGTCTGCAAGTCTGTCGGATTGACGCAATGGCTGACAATCATTCAGGTTATTGTGCCGATTCTCATTGACGCTTTCGACCGACTTTACATGGAGAAAAAATGAAGAGGTTATTGGCTATCGCTATCGTTCTACTGCTGACGTCCAGCGCGTCGGCGGCTCTAACCGGAGCAACTGGCTGCAAGGCTGGCGAACTGGCAGTAGTACGGTCTGACGTTGACGCTGTCTGGACGGTTTACCCTCAAACCTACTCGGCTTCTTACGCTGTTTCCGATGATGGCAAAACTCTCTATTTTGCCTCTCCACAAGAAGGCAAGATTACAGTCATTGCTGCCAGCGTCAGCGACGGTCAGCCGGTAATTGACACTCATGTAATATACAACGGCGTGGAGGTTCCGTCGCCAGAACCGTCTCCAGAACCAACCCCGGAACCTGAGAAAGAAACGCTCGAATCTGTTATTAAATCCGAGGCAAAAGACAAAGACGCTACCGAATTGACTGCATTGGCAGAATCATTTGAGCTGGTCGTTGATGGAATTGACCGTGGGACGATTACGACGCCGACCGGCGCGAGGGAAACTTTCCGTCGTGTCTGGACGGAAAAAGGCACTGCCGCAAAGCCGACGGCTCTTGATGATCTCTCCGCGCTGATTAGCGCGATAAGCTCTCACATTGATAATTCTACATTACGGGGATTGAGAGGGGACTACGAACGTGCCGCCACGGCGGTGCGTTCAGTCCTTCCCGCTCCGGCAAAGGAATCGGAACCGGTGAAACCGCAGACGCAAAATGGCGGTTGTCCTAACGGGCAATGCCCAACAACCCAAAATAGGTGGTGGTACAGATGACAGAAAACGACCGAAAATTTGGTTTAATCTTCAACTGGGAAGACGTCGAACGATGCCGTATGCGTGGACTCGTTCCGGATAGCGCACGCATTGAACGTCTGGAAGCGCCATGGGATGCGACAGACCAGCCGGAGATTACAACTTGGAACCAGTTCGAACCGTATCTGCGTAAACAGGCTGACGTCATGGACAGACTGCGCCAGTCTGGACGTTCCACATACATCTTTGATTATACGGCTAAAGAACATATTGACACCAACAATCTATTTAGCGTTCGCAGCGTCGCGCTGCTATCAGTCGCTTGTCTTGCATCAAATAATCCGCGGCGCTGAACAAACCGTTGACAGACTCAATCCGATGGCTCTCTATGCTGCGTCGGCAGGTCAAGAATTAGAAGTTGGTCAACGAATCCCAAACGGTGGGAGAACCATTTTCGCTATCGCCGAAGCCGCGTGCGGATACGGCGCCTCTCCTGTCGACATTGCCGGAGATTATGACGGATACCCCGTTTATACTCAGGCGATGGAAGATGCAAAGGAATCTGCGCGAAAACATCAAATGGGTTGGGCGACATTCGACAGAACCGACAACCCGGACGCTGTCGCTGATGCCGTCTTTTTGGCTTGCCGAGCTGGCTATTCGGTTCTGTTTGGGAATTCAACGGCGGTGCAGGACGGCTACGACAAAGATGAAAATGGCGTCTGCGTCGCTCGCGTCAATGGCTCTGGATGGGGCGGTGGTCATGCTCAGTCCTGGATAGATTACCAAAAGGTCAATGGGACTGAATATGTTCTTTACGCCAACTCTCACGGATTGCGCTATCAAAAACACGATGTCAAATTGCCCGGCTGGACTGTATGGATGCCCCGTCAAACCGTCAAGATGATGGTCAGCCGGTATTTTGACATGCTTGTCGGCACGTGGGCAGAAGCTCCGCGAAGCGCTGAGAACGTCGACCTGAATCCGAAAGGAGGTCGGAACGATGGATAATGCTATTGTAGGAGCTACCGGGCTGTTATGTTACATTTTGGCGCAAGTGTCAACGGAATGGTATGATAATATAACGCCGCTGGCAATCGTCGCCTTTGTCGTTTATTATTTCTTGGCGAAATTTGACAAATACTTTGTCAAGTTTGACAAGCGACTTGATGAAATTAGCGTTACTGTTAATGACATCGACAAGCGAACCAAACATATCGAAGGAGATGATAATCATGACAGACAATAGACCGAATGCCGCCCATACATGCGGACAACCATGCGAGGTTTGGAGTCGCGTTTGCGGTTATTTCCGCCCAACGACAAGTTGGAACAGAGGGAAATTAGAAGAGTTCAAAGAACGACGACCTTTTATTGTCAAATAAAACTATGGCTACAAGAGAAGAATATAAACTTGGCAT
>CACXSS010000046.1:16891-23108 GCA_902770245.1 uncultured Planctomycetota bacterium
ATATAAACTTGGCATTGATGTCGTTAATCCGGCTCCATCTGGAACTGGCGGCGACCTTATCCAGGACAATTTTAAGACGATTGCCGATTTAATCGACGGACATGGTAATGCGCTATCTGGGCTGTATTCTGCGCTCTCTGGAAAAGCTCCTGCATCGCACTCACATAGTTATAATGATTTGTCTGACAAGCCAACGATTCCGGCAGCATACTCTTTGCCGACAGCGTCGACTTCTGAACTGGGCGGCGTCAAGGTAGACGGAACGACAATCACAATTGAGAACGGCGTTATTTCCGCGCCCAATTCAGGTGGAGGCGGGGGCGGTTCGTCAGAGCTTTCCAGTTTATCAGATGTTGGAATAAGCGATCCTCAAACAGGCGACGTGTTGACGTTTACCGGTACGGTATGGCAAAACGTTCCCGCAGGAAGCGACAATCAGGACAATATTCTCAACCGGTCAACTTGCTACAATACGGGAACTTATGCGCTGGCTATAAACTATTCCAATAATGCCAATGGTAATTATTCATTTGCTGGCGGTGAAAATAACGAAGTCAATGGCGTTGGTTCGGCTGCATTCGGATTCAAAAACAAAGTTGGTTCCAGAGGCAGCGATTCCTTGGTTATTGGCAATCAGAACGTTTCCAACGCCAAACACGCTCTGACTGTCGGGCAATATAACAAGAATAATTATGCTAATACCGTTTCCAGCAACTCATTGGACACCGGTTATTATAAATGGGATGCTTACCAAAATAATTATGGCAACTGTGGTTTCAAAGGCATGAGAATGAACGAGTACAGTTCCAAAGTCCTTTGGAAACTGGCTCTGTCTGATGTTTTTGTTGCCAGAATTGACGTTTTATTAAACTATTATGGAACGCTCAATGCAGTTAGTTATTTTGTAATTATTTATAATCAGCAGATTCAGCGCTGCACAGTAATGAAGACGGCAGGTGATCAATATTCGTCGGAAAACGACCTGATTATGTCAAACGGCAATCTGATGTATTCAAATCCGTTTGGAACCTATCCTGATATGCAGATTGGCATATTCTATACGATTTACAGCAATACGGTCAACGATAGTTCCAGCAGTTCGTCAAGCAGCTCGTCAAGCTCAGCCAGTTGAGAATAGATGAAAGTTTACGTATTAAACAAAACTGAAGATAGCGAAAGATTGAAGGCTTTTGCTGCCAATTATCCAGTTCGTCTTCCCGACGTTACTGTCTGGAAGGCAAAAACTGGCGCAGATGTCGACGTTCCGGCATGGTGGCAGTCATCCGCCAACCGCTGGGCGTTGGTACAGAACTTCATTGACATCTTATCGCAAGACGACGGCGAAGAAGACGTATTGATATTTGAAGATGACTGCATTTTTGCAAAGGAATTTGATGTCCTTTACAACGCCTTTTTAGCGGAAGTCCCGGACGATTGGGACATGTTATATCTAGGCGCTCAACACGTTACCGCCCCCGTCCAGGTATCGGAAAACATTTTGCGTCTTTCCGGTTCCATTTGCGGACACGCTATTATTTACCGCAATAGCGTCAAACAAAAACTGGTTGATTTTTTCCTGGAACCCAATTGGGGCTGTTTGCACATGCCGGATCAGCGCCGAGCGCAAGGAATGGCGTCTGGAAAGTTCCGTTGTTATTCGCCGTTGTTCAACCTTTGTGGACAAGCGGCAGGCTATTCCTCTTTGACCAAGAGCGACCGCGGAGAACGCTGGTACAACAATTTCAATTACAGGGGACTGACAGGCAAGTTGCAGCGCATTGAACATTCTGCCAAACGTCGCATGGTTGAACCGATTGAACCAGTCGCTGAGTTTTCCGGAAAAACCGTCTGTTCCGTCTCGCTTTACGGCGATAACCGCTATTACGCCATTTGTTTTTTGATGAAGCAGAAGGAGCTTGAAGATGCGTTTCATCTCCCGATTGTATGCCACTGCGCCGACGACAATTACAAATTCGTTCAGTCAGCCGCTGAACAGGAAGAAATTGACTTGTCAAACGTTGTTTTCGTCATTCATGAATACAAAGACAAGGCGTCCTCAATGATCTGGCGTTATATGCCGACTGGCGCAGCGACAACGCATGTTTTCGACGTGGATAATAAACTACACCCGGCGCATGTCGAAGCCGTCAAGGCATTTGATGGGCGACCGGAAAGCGCTTACGTCTGCAAGTATATTCAGCGTTGCCATGGAGTTTTAGGCGGCGCAGTCGGGATTCGGGAACCGGAACTCTCACGATTGTTTAATTACTGGAATGAATTGTATATAACTCAATGGGGTTACGACGAACAAATTATTACAGATTGGCTTGTCCGACATGACGTCCAAACGGTTGCATTTCGTCTGAAAGATTCTCCCCATGTTACGCCAAAATCATGGAACGTTGAACTGTTGGATTATAACAAAGACACACTGCATTATACAAAAACTGACTTTGCAAAACTGAGATTTTACAAGAACGGACAATATTTTATTGGCGAAACCGCAACGCCTGTTTATAAAATTTGGAGACGATAACGCCTCATGACAGTCTATTTTGACAATCTGACGATTGAACAACTATCCGCTCTGACCCTTGACGAGCTGAGTGTGATGGAGCTTTTCAATAGCGTTGTGTCAATCTATCCAGTAACCGCCTATGTCATTTCAGCGGCATCACAGTCGCCTGGAGTAACTGCTTACCTGGTTTCCGCAACCGCAGAGGCAACCGTGGAAGCCGAACTGGTAACAATAACCTTTATTGATTCCTGGAGTTAAAAAATGGGAACTCAAGCATCGCGCGTAACGCGCATGGTATATAAAGACGGACCTTTCAAGGTCAGATTGAAACTCATTCGAGACGACGGAGATTATTTGACGTCGGAAGACGTAACGTCAATCACGTATCGAATTGAGCAGTCGGTTATGTATCGGACAAACCAATGGGAACCGCAGACAAACAATGGCCAAAGAGTGCATTATGACGTTTCTGTTCCGTTGTCCGCCGTTCTGGATGAACCGGTCGCGTGCGTCAACGACGACGGCGAAGAAGACTATTATAACTTCGAATATATATTCCCAACCTCCGGCGCCAGTTTGTTTCCGCAGCGAGAGCGTCAGTATTTGGTAACGTTCCGGCTGGAACTGTCAGATGGACATATTTCCGTACCTCCTGAAATTTTGTGCAAACTCAACTGACATGAACAACATTTACGACGACATCGCTTCAACTATTGCCAAAACGCTGACCGACTGCGTCGCGATTGACGTCGTTTACCAGCGTGGAGCGCAGACGATTCCGATTAAAGCGTCAAGAGCTGGGAACAGTTGGAACGTTCAGCAGCGGGAAACAGGCGGGGGCGTCGAACTATCCGACCGGGATTACATCATTCAGGCGGCGGATTTGCCCTTTACCCCTATCGACAAAGACAAGATTATCGACGCTGGGCAGACCTGGAAAGTATTAGGCGTTGGCGCCGAAAAGTGCTGGCGGTACTGCGATCCAAACCAGCGGTTGATTCGAATTCACACAAAACGGGATTCATAACATGAGCAGTAATAACAACTCTATCGTTACAGCTTGGACGGCGTTGAAAACCTACATTCAAACGCAGATGCCGACCTGTACCGTTGTGAGGTCATACGATCCGTTGGTATCGCTGGAATCCATTGCTGATTCCGCTCCGCCAACCATTATTATTGGACTGGACGGCAGACAGACTGCTCAGGAAACCAACGGCGGACTGTTCCGAGATTCGGTTGATTTTACCGTCATGTTTTTCAAAAAGACGGTTGGACAGACGGAACAGGAGACGCTGACGGAGCTGGATTCGCTCATTCCGATGGTTGAACAGCTTGTCAACGCCTTTTCAAAAAAACGAACGGAAACAATTGACGGCGTCCGGATTACATTCCTGGAAGGAGTAACCCTCAACGGAGAAGTTTATAATATCGACTGGTTCCAAAACGGCGCATTCGTTTCCTTTTTACAGGTAGAATTACAGGTTTTTCGGAATAACTGATGGAAAGTATCGGCAGAACAATCGGAACGGTCAACGGCACCGGGCGAGTTTATGGCGTCGACGGAACTATCAAATTCATGAACAAAGAGTTCAACAAACGGCATAAATACCTTGTCAAGGCGGTTGAAAATGTCGCCGGATACCTTGCAACGTCTCTGAAAAACGCGCCCGCCAGAGGCGGCAAGAGTAAAAAGGACAGCCGGAACTACAGACCGTCGTCCAAACCGCTGATGATATTCTTTCCGAATCCATCCGGAGGAATCGTCAAGACAAAATACTCGGTTGAAGAATATCTCAACCGGCTCAAAAAACAAAAGGATTATACCCCGCAGCAGAAAGAGCAGACGGAAAAACGCAAACAACGCCAGCGTAAAGCCGTCGATGAGCTCAAAAACAGAATCCAAAATCTGCGGAATCGTCTCAAGCGGACGTCCGACGGAGCCAGAATCAGCAAGATTCAACAGCGTTTACAACGATGCAACCAGCTTTTGGCAGAACTGAGAGCCAAACATAAAGAAATAAACCGGCGCAAAAAGGAAAAGAAAATCGCGCAGTACAGAATTGTCGTTGCGCGTCTTCACACCGATCCGGGCGTCGTCATCCGGTCGGAAAAGGACGTTATGACGCATGAAATGTTTCGCGTTCCGTCCGCTCCGGGAAAGCCGCCAAAGACCTGGGCTGGCGTTGGCTGGGCTGACAAGTACATCGGAACCATCCAGCATTATTCCAACATACAGCAGGATTCCTTAAATCGAGAAGTTTCCATCGCCCCGCAGCCTGGTGTGGAAGGCGGCAATCCGGAAGTTTTACAAGACCTGGAATTTGGCGGAACGATGATGGGCGGTTCGCGTCTGCGCGGCTACCTGGTTACACAGCGGCGAACCGGCGCCAAGGGACAACGATTCAAACAGATTCGCGTTGCATTTCAACGCCTTAAAAATACAACAAAACGACAGGTTCGAATTCAACCCCGTCCCTGGGTAAGTCCTACGGTTGCCAGAGTTCAGCAACGTATTATTCAGCTCAATCGAGCTGGAAAACAAATTACAAAAAATTCGTTACGATAGTTTTTTTATGAAAGGATTTTTATCATGTCTACAGAAACCACTAGTTCCAGTTCAATTTCGATTCCCATGTTAGGATTCGAAGGACGCATCTACGTTGGCTCTGCCGGTTCCGGCGATTCTCCAGCGGCGTTGACCGAAGCGGTCAACATTCGCAACGTCAAATACGGTTGGTCATTTGGCGAAGTCGACGCGACGCTCAAAAAGCATCGCGACAAAAAAGCCTACCTCAAAGGGATGGCAGACTGCGTTATCACTTTTGACCTGGCAAACGTCGAAGACGAAAACGGCGCCAAAGAAGCGGACGTCGCGCTCATTCTCGAAGCCGCCCGAAATCGAAACTCGCCTATTCGCGTGATTATGGTTGACAAAGAATCTGGCGAAGGTCCAATGGGCGATTTCGAGGTTTGGGCTGGCGAAGTTTCCATGAACGAAGAAGAGTTGCAGGTCTTCCCCTGTACGCTCAAACCGTATGCCGGAGCTGACCCGGTTGAATGGTATGCCCCGTCGGCGCCGTCTGGTACTTAATGACAGTTGTAAGTGGTAAGTTTTAAGTGGTTAGTGGGAGAGACGCTTGCGTCCTTACCACTTACCACTAACCACTGCTCCCTACTCCCTATTCCCTACTCCCTATTTCCTATTATGAACGAAATCCCTTCCTTTACTGACGCCAACGGCGAAAAATGGATTATTGACATCAAAACGCGCGATGCCGAACGTGTTAAAAAATGGGTATCCAACCCGGACGGAACGCCAGTCGACTTGACAGCCTACGTGGAAGAAGGTCGCCTGTCGGCGATTGTCTACAGCCGAGAAACGATTATCAAAATCGGATTTTTCCTCATTTACGACCAGATTATGGAACGTTTCGACCTGCAAGAGTACAACAAACAGCAGGAAAAATACGTGGAATTTGAGCCGGAACTTGCCAACAGAAGCAATATGCAGAAGGCAATGGAAAGAACTTGTGGCGTTGGCTGAATACGGCATCGCTGATGGTGGCTGTGATCTTGGTGGGTTACAGCAGTTACGCTGCTTTGGTGATCCGCTCGAACGCAGACACTCCGATGGATCAGAACAGCCCGGACAATGTGTTCAGTCTGAAATATTATCTGAACCGCGAGCAATACGGC
>CACXSS010000047.1 GCA_902770245.1 uncultured Planctomycetota bacterium
TCATAGCTGGCAAGAATCTCTTCCCGACCTCGCAGCTCTTCCAGACGCTGTTTCAGGGCGTCTTCCTGCTGCAGGACTTTTTGCTGGAACTGATTCTCGCGAACGGTAAGGTCCGCCATGATCTTATCCGCTTTCTTTTGGGCTTCCTTGATAATGGATTCCGCGCGCTGATTGACGTTCTGGATAATCGCGCTGACGCGATTCTGAGCGTCCTTTTTCTGCTGCTGTTCGTATTCGCGAATCTGAGCCAGTTCCGCTTCGCGAACTTTTGCATTCGACTCTTCCAGTTCCTTGGTTCTCTGACGGATGGAAATGGCGACTTCTTCGTCTCGGGTTTTCAGAGCGCGAAGCATTTCGTTGATCCGGTTCTCTTTCAGTTCCAGTTCATTCGTCCAGGATTTGAGAGCCGCAACTTTTGCAACAAAATCGGCTTCCGACAGCGGCGCGGAGGCGTTTCCATTGTCAGAGGCGTCAGCCCCGCGAAGTTCAATCTGGTTGAGAGATTTGTTGAGTCGGTTTTCTCTTTGAACCAACGTCTGTTCCCGTTCTGAAAGAACGCTTTCTTTGCTCTCACATTCCGCCAGACGTTCTTTGAGATTCGCTTCGTGCGCTTCAATGCCTTCTCGGAGTCGGGCAAACTTTTCCTTGTCCGATTCCAATTCCTGACGTGCCGCGGCTACAGATTCACTCTGTTTATTGAGGACGTCTTCTCGTTTGACAAGTTCAATTTCCCGTTCGTCCAGATTGTCCTTAATGGATTGGGCTTTTTCATGCGCCTCTTTAATGATGCTGTCCGCCTGATTGTTGACGTCCTGCAAAATAGAATTGACGCGATTCTGAGTCTCTTCCTTTTGCTGCTTTTCCAACTGCTCAATTCTCGCCATTTCGCTTTGACGCGTCTTGAGAATATTCTGCTCCTGCTCTTTTTGCTTTTTCTGCAAATCGGCATAGCCCTTTTCCAGCAAAACAGCCTTGTCGTCCAGTTCTTTTTTAATGGACTTCAGTTCCATGACCTTGGACGCGAATTCAGAACGGCGCTGGGAGAGCTTGTCATTCTCTTTGAACAGATCGGCTTCCCGTTTCTGCAGTTCTCGAGTTCGGTCGGCAATATTGTCAATCGTTTCCTTGACATTCTGTTCGTTTTCCTGAAGAGCCGAAAAACGCTTGGCGTAATCGCGTTCTTTTTTCAAATACTCTTCCCGCTGCTTGTTAAGTTCGCTTTCCCGCTGCTCGACAATGCTCATCCGCTGAGACAACGACGCCTCAATTTCGAGCTTTTGTTCATTGAGTATCTTTTCAACCGCTTCTTTTTGACGAATGATTTCCTTGTGGGATTTCGCCTCCATGCGTTTGCATTCTTCCTCGGCGTCCAATCGCTTTTGGAACAATTCGTTATTGAATCGTTCGTTTTCTTTGGATAATTTTTGTTTGTTTTCTTCTCTGGAACGCTGAATCTCCTGTTCAAACGCAGCGCGTTTCTGAGCAAATTCCTTTTCCAACGCTTTTTTCTGCTGAGCCTGCGCGGCTTCAAACGCTTCAAGAGCCAGTTTGAGCTTCTTTTCCTGCTTGTCTAATTCAGCCTGACGAACGTTGAGTTCTTCCTCTTTATTAGCCGCCAGCAAACGCGTTGTTCGAGCCGCATTATCCAACTCCGCAGAACGTGCGTTAAGTTGCGCCTCACGTCTGTCCATGTCGTCCTGACGCTGCTGAACGTACTGAGCTATTCGACTGGCCTGATCTTGAATATCAGCCGATCTCCAACTCTGATTGGAATCCGTTTCTCTCATTGATGACGAAGACCGTCTCTCCAGTTTGGGGTTAATGGAGATGCTGTCAATATCATAATCGGAATCACTATGAACTACGCCAAAGGTTGCCATGGCTTTTACCTTATATAAATTGTTAAAAATACATATCGATACAACGCCTATAATCGATACAACTTCTACTATTGATACAATCGTCAAAGTTTAACACGCCCTTTAAAGAAAGTTCATTTTTTTAGTTGCGAGTAACGAGTTGCGAGTTGCGAGAGATGAGAATTTCATTTTGGCGATGCGCTTTGTGTTAATCCGCATTCTGAATTAGATTATCCCCTATATTCCGTACAACCAATCCTCCGTTTGGAAACTGTAGCGATTATGACAATTATTCATACAAGAAATACTGTGAAAATTCCAAACAAAGACCGATTCCTAATGTAGATATTATTGTCTGGATAGAGGACTAGAATGCCCAATCAAAAAAGAATTGAAAACTCAACTGCCGCAAAACGAACGACGTTGTGCAGCAGCCTATTAATATTTAAACGGACAGCGCTTTTCGCCGTTCTGTTGGGCATTGTATTGTCATCGGTTCCGCAGCCGATTTGGGCGCAGACGAGTTCTGTTCAGCCATCTGCGCCAACGGCGGGGAATTCCAGTTCCCCATTTTCTTACGAGAAAACGCCGACCGACGCCGAAACGTCTTCTCAGAATTATAAATCTCCCGAAATCTTTGTTTCCCAGCCGGATCCATTAGAAATACAAGACCTTATTCTCAAAGGAAATGCGCTGGAAACGCCTACTGAAAATCGTCCTATTGACTGGAACGAGGCGCTCAACTTTTGGGAAAGCGCATTGCGAGACTATCCAGCCGAAACAATTCTTTTAAAACGATATTATCGAGCCAGAATCCAGTACGATGTCAACTATCGTCTGGCAGACAAACGGTACGTTGAACTGGTCAATAATATGCCCCTGGAACAGGGAAAACAAACCCTGACAGACATCCTCTATAAAATCGAATTCAGCTACGTCGACAACGCCAACTGGGCTGTCATTTCCCATAACGGGCTGGTCGGCATATCGCAGGCGCTTCGCAACCCAACGTTTCGTAGCCAATATCTTTCCCGGTTTAACAGTTCAGAAATCGCTCGAATGGAGCAGACCTGGATTCAAAACGCCCGAGTCATTAAGGTTGACAACGCCTACGACGCCTTTACTCAGGCGATTAGCGCCGCTTCAATGATTAAACGCGACTGTCAAATTAACGAAGCGGTAATAATCATGGAATATCTTTGCGGCATTCTTAACGTTCTTGACCAATACACCTGTCTTCTTACGCCCACGCAGTTTCTCGATATGACCAATCAGATCAACGGGGAGTTTGTCGGCATTGGAGTAGAATTGAAAACTGTTAAAGGAGAACTGAAAGTCGTTCGTCCGATTACAGGTTCCCCAGCTCAAAAAGCGGGAATCCGTCCCGGGGACTCCATTGTCGCCGTCAACGGTCAGCGAACGGCGGACTCTACCCCGGAAAAGATATCCAACCGGCTTCAGGGAGAATCCGGGTCTACGGTTTACCTGGAAATCGCACGACGCAACAGCCCCAACCAGACGGTTGCCATCGTTCGCCAGCCGGTGAAATCGCCGTGCGTTGAAAACGTCAAAATCATTGACGAAGTAAACCGAGTTGGGTATTTGAAAATCAACCATTTCCAAAAAACAACCGCGTCTGAACTGGACGCCGCGCTGCTCTATTTGAACAATCAACGCATGAGAAGCCTGATTATCGACCTTCGCGGCAACCCTGGCGGACTGTTGGCTGCGGCGGTTGACGCGTCCAATCGATTTATCAGCAAAGGAACAATCGTTTCCACCAAAGGAAAGAACCCGCAGGAAAACCATAATTTCTATGCAACCCGAGAAATGACGTCGCCGATTCCTCTGGTTGTTCTTATCGATAAAAACAGCGCGTCAGCGTCAGAGATCTTCGCCGGAGCGATGAGAGATCATCGCCGAGCCGCCATCGTCGGAACTCAAAGCTACGGCAAAGGCTCCGTTCAGGGCATATTCCCGCTGCAAAACAGCTCCATGGGCTTGCGTATGACAACCGCCAAATTCTATTCCCCGTTGGGAAAACCGTTCGTCCGCGTCGGCGTCAGCCCGGATATCGAAGTCAGAAAAGCGTCATTACTCAACGAAGACGTTGACCCATACGAAGTCATTCCGGAACAGGACGATGCCATCCTGCAGGCAGGAATCAACGCCGCGCGACGGCGAACAGGGAATAGATAATCAAAAATACATTCACCAAAGGCGGAACTATTTCTATTCCCTATTCCCCACTCCCTATTCCCTCTACTTAATCTTCTTATACTTGCTTCGTCGGTTGCCGAAGCGGCTTGGATCGGATTTTTTAAGCATTTCTTCGTAGTCGGAGAAGTTTCCTTCAAACCAGCGGACTTTGCCGTCGCCCTCGTAGACGAGCAAATGAGTGCAGATTCTATCCAGGAAGAATCGGTCGTGGCTGATAACCACGGCACACCCGGCGAAGTCGAGCAACGCCTGTTCCAGCGTTCTCATCGTGTTGACGTCCAGGTCGTTGGTCGGTTCGTCCAACAGGAGAACGTTTCCGCCGCGGCGAAGCAGTTTCGCCAGATGGACGCGGTTGCGTTCTCCGCCGGAACATTGCCCGACGAGTTTTTGCTGCTGCGTTCCCCGGAAATTGAAGCGGGAAACGTAGGCGCGGCTGTTGATTTTGACTTTCCCCATTTCAATAACGTCTTTTCCATCGGTAATTTCCTCGAAGATGGTTTTGTTGTCATCCAGCGCGTCGCGATGCTGGTCAACGTACGCCAGCTGTACGGACGACCCGATTTCAATCGTCCCGGAATCCGGCTTTTCCTCGCCGACAATCATGCGGAACATGGTTGTTTTCCCTGTCCCGTTAGGACCGATAACGCCGACAATCGCTCCCGGCGGGATGTCGAACGAGGCGTTGTCGATAAGAGTAATGTCGTTCCCGGCGATATTGTATCCCTTTGTAACGTTTTTGAACTGAATGACCTTGTCGCCCAGGCGTTCGCCAGGCGCGATTTGAATCAGGCAGTCCGACTTGTCGTCAATGGTTTGCTGAGCCGCCAGCTGATTGTACGCGTTGATTCTCGCCTCGTTTTTCTGTTTGCGTCCCTGATGGGCTTTTTGAATCCAGTCCAGTTCCCGCTGCAGAATCTTCTGCCGCTGCGTTTCTTTCTTTTCGATAATTCGCAGCAGTTCCGCCTTCTGAGCCAGCCAGGACGAGTAGTTCCCCTCAAAGGGAATCCCGCGGGCGTTGTCAATTTCCAGAATCCATTTGGTAATATTATCAAGAAAATAGCGGTCGTGAGTAACGATGATAACCGTGCCGGGATAGTCCCGCAGAGTCCCTTCAAGCCACTGCACCGTTTCGGCGTCGAGATGGTTTGTCGGTTCGTCCAGAAGAAGCAGGTCCGGCTGTTCCAGCAGCGCCTTGCACAGCGCGACGCGGCGGCGTTCTCCCCCGGACAGCTTCCGAACAATCGCGTCGTCCGGCGGCAAAACCAGTGCGTCGGCGGCAATGTCGATTCGTCTGTCCAGTTCCCAGCCGTTACAGGCGTCGATTTCTTCCTGCAGCTTCCCCATCCGTTCCATTAAGGCATCGAAATTATCCGCCTGATCCGGGTCGCCCATATCGATGGAAATCTGATTGAACTCGTCGATTTTCGCCTGAACGTCGGCAACCGATTTGAGCAGATTCTCCCGAACGGTGGAATCGAGGTCAAGCTCCGGCTCCTGCATGACGCAGCAAACCTTCATTCCCTTGGCGATTTCCGCCGTCCCTTCAAAGTCCTTGTCGATTCCCGCCATGATTTTCAGCAGGGTTGACTTGCCCGCGCCGTTTTCGCCAACGATGCCGATTTTCGCGCCGTAATAGAACAACAAACTGATGTTTTCCAGAACCGTCTTTTCGCCATAACGTTTACAGACGCGGTTCATCTCAAAAATATAATGTGGAGGCATTTTGTTAGTTAGGAGTTAGGAGTTAGGAGTGAGGAGTTTGGTAAGGCGGTAATGGAGTGAGTGAAACGAACGAAGTTATACTTTTCGGGAATCAGGAGCAAGCTCTCAAATTCGCCGAAGGCGACTCTATTGCCTACTGCCTTATTGATATACTCTTACGTAATCTATTTCAAACGTTTGCGGAAAAATGGATTCGTCGATCTGTCCGCCCCAGGAGCCGCCTAAAGCCAGGTTGAGTTTTAAATGCTGCGGGTGGTCGAACGGACGTCCAACGGCGTCAAACTTGTTCAGGTCAACGGTTAAGTACATCTGATCGTCCACGAAAAACCAGATTCTGTCGTGAGTCCACTCCATCGCATAGACCGCCATTCGGTCTTCAATATTGGGAATGCGAACGGATCCGTTTTTGGAACAGTACGGGCGTTTTCCTTTTCCCTTGCCGTGAATGGTTCCGTGTACAACCGACGGCTGTTTGCCAACGTATTCCATGATGTCGATTTCGCCCGCCAAGGGATACGGCGCGCCCGACCCCACCGTCCAAATTGCCGGCCAGACGCCTTTTCCCTTCGGGAGTTTGGCGCGGACTTCAATGCGGCCGTACGTCCATTCGTGCAAACCTCGAGTATGGATGCTGCCGGAGGTGTACTCCGCTTTGACGCCGTTTTCTTCATACGCTTCTTTAATACCGGTAATAATGAGTTTACCGTCTTTCTGGCAGACGTTTTCCGTTCGTTTGTCGGTATAGAACTGCTTCTCGCGATTGCGAAGAAAGCCGTGTTCGTATTTCCAGTTAGCGGGATTGACGTTGCCGGTTCCGTTGAACTCGTCGTTCCAAACCAGCTTAAGCGTTTTTCCTTCATAGGATTTAACAGTCTGAGGAACCGCGTCTTCGGCATACGCCGCCGAGAGCGTTATCGCAACAGCGACCAGCGTTCCCAGAACGCTTTGTAATAACAGTTTGTTCATAATTTGCTTTCCTGTAATTGGTTTTAACGATTAAACAATTCTGATTATAAACGATTAAACAATTCTGATTATACAAGAATCAAAAATCAATTGCAAGAGTTGCGGGAGATAATTTTGAGAATGGGGCGCTCTCAAAATTGGGGGGCGCCGAAAAAAGGATAGGGAATTGGAACTCTTTCGTAGCCCCCAGATTTATCTGGGGGACTAAGCCGCGGAGGATGTCCGCGAAGTTTTAAAAATTTCTTTGCGTTCTTTGCGGCTTTAAAAATATTAGTAAGTAAAAGCAAGCGAGCGGTTATTGGCAGGCGCGCGGCAGCGCGGATTGGCTCTCCCGCCATCGGGGGCGCCGCCTAGTTATTAATCGATTCAAACGATTTGAGCATGGTCAAAACTTCGTCCTGAACGTCGCGGGAAAACGGACGGTTGAACATCTGGATAACAACCGTCGCAAAAAAGTCTTCTCCGGAAACGGTCATGCTGACGGTTTCGTAAATCTCGTTATGAAGTTCCGCGACGTCTTTGCCGTCCTTGTCTTTAGCGGGCTTTTCGTAACGAATTCTCAGCTGCGTCCGAACGCCAATTACAGACGCGTTTTCCAGTTTCGGCGCGAAGTTGATAGTAATCAGCTCCGGCTTTTCGAGCTTGCCCGCCAGCTGCTGTTTGATGGAATCGGTTAAAATCCCCAACGCCTTTTTGGCGCTTTCCGGGCTGTCGATCGGACCGCCGAAATCCGTAACGGTAATCGCATAGCCCTTTTCTGTATAGACCCTCACAACGCGGGTTGACCCGGAGTTGTCGTCAAACGCCCTCGACGGGTACGGATAGAGAAACTGAAACGAATTCATTTTCACCCGCTGAAGCGGAGAGTGACGCAGCACGAACAACGACTTCCCGTCTGCCGGCGTTTTCGCCGGGTCAACGCGAGTCGGACGGTTCATTTCCAAATACAGATTCTTGCCGTTATAGTACAGCTCGTATGTATCGGGAGAAAGCTCGGTTCCCATTCCGTAGTCAGGTGCGTTTTGCGGGTTAGGAGTAACAAGCGAGGAGTTAGGAGTTGAAGCTGTAGTCACCCCGTCTGACGGTTCGTCGGCAAACGACAACGGACATACAAAAAGCGTCATTGCAAGAACGGCAGCCAAAACTAAATAACGTTTCATGGATTTTCTCCTGTTCGCTGGAATCCGACAACGCAGATGTCGTCGGTTTGCTTTGCATTTCCGATATATTCTTTCAAATGGGACATCAAAGACGTTCCGCATTCCACGACGCCGCTGGCAGGCTCGGACGTCTTTTTCATGGCGTTTTCGATACCGAAAAACTCGCCTTTTTCGTTGACGGCGTCGGTCAGCCCGTCTGTATAGAAGAACAGCGTTTCGCCCGGTTCGATTTTGCGTTCCAACGCCTCGTAGGGAATTCCCTCTGAAATCCCCAGCGGCAAACCGCCGCCGAGTTGAATCAGTTCGGTCGTCCCGTCTGACTTGCGGGAAATGGGCGGGTTATGCCCGGCGTTGACAATTGTAACAGTATTGTTTTTCGAGTCGAGCAAGACCAGAACCAGCGTGATGAACTTCCCGTCGAGGTCTTTGCTGCAAACGATTCTGTTGAGCAGCGACACCGCCTCAATCGGGTCGTGAACCGTCATGAGCGAGAACCGGACGTCGGCGCACAGTTTCGCCATTAACAAAGACGCTGTTACGCCTTTTCCGGAAACGTCCGCCTGAATAATCGCCGTCGTGCCGTCGGGAAGGGGGAAATAGTCGTAGTAATCCCCGCCCAAATGCCGGGCTGGCAAATAGACGTCGAAGAAGCTGTACCCTTCAACGTCCGGGGCTTTTTCCGGCAGGAGGCACTTTTGAATCCGGTGCGCCATTTTGAGTTCTTCGTCCAGCGCGACTTCTTTCATCGCCAAAACGTGCAGCTGAGCGTTTCTGACGTACATCGCCGCCTGAACGGCAACCGATGCCAGCAGCTCCAAATCTTCCGGTTTGAACCGTTTGCCCATCTCATCGGAATCGAGTTTAATCGCGCCCAGCGCGGCGCCCTCCGCGTCTATTAACGGAGCGCACATCATCGACCGGGTTGACATATTGACAACGCTTTGAGCGTGATTAAACCGCTCGTCGTTGAGAACGTCTGCAGAAAGAGCCGCCGTCTTGCCTTTAATAACGTTGCTGAATACTGTTCGGGAAATGCGAATCGGCGCCGCCGTCGGATGCCGGTGCTTAACCGCCATCGGAATGAGCTGGTCATTCGATTCTCCCAGAAGCACAATCAAACCGTCTTCCGCGTTGGGGAAAATAATAAACAGACTGTCGAGAATCTTTTCCATAACCTCGTCGAGGTCAAGATTCTGTCCCAGATTTTTCATCAGCTGCAAAATCGCCTTGAGCTTGGTTGCCGCATGAATTCCCGACCGCGACGACGCCCCTTCAAACGGAGAAACGCTTATCGAAGACAGAACAGAGGATCTGTCGTCGTCGACTTCTTCCAACTGATTAAACGTCTCAAAGATTCTTTGACTTCGGGACTTTTGTTTGTTTTCGCCGTCCTGACGCTGAGTTGTATTAGCATGATCCAGCTTAAAATGCAGTTCCTCCTGTTTCTGATCAACCTCAGAAGCGTCCATGCCGAACTGACCGTCCATTCTAAATGACGATTCAATGTTCATTTCCGGGGCGGTATCGATAATCTTCACCGCTTCCGCCTGCGCCTGAGAAGACGTTCCGGTATGAAACGTCATGACGATGTCGCACAACTGAACCTGATCGCCGTCATGTAATTCTATCGGCTTGGTCAAGCGGGCGTCGTTGACGGACGTGCCGTTGCGGCTGTTGAGGTCTTCCAGCATCGCCCGACCGTTATCCAGATAAAATCGGGCGTGACGCCGACTGATCGACGGAACGTCAAGCATAACTCCGCATTCGGTTGACCGACCGATTATTTCTGACTTGCCGGACAGGGGAAGAATCGCCCCCGGCGTCGGACCTTTGACTATGATAAAATATGACATTTTTAGGCAGTAGGCAATAGGCAGTAGTTTATTAATCGCTTGCGCCAATTGCTAATTGATAATTGTTAATTGCTAATTAATTTTGAATTCCCAGCATCATAACGTTGATGCCGGAACCGATTCCAAGCAGCGCGACACGGTCGCCGGGAGCGACGACGCCTTGCTCAAATCCAATCGACGCCGTCGTGGGCGCGGCGGTTGATCCCGTGTTGCCCAGATACTGCATCGTCGTAAAATCAATTTCCGGGGTCAAGCCGAGCGTGTCGAACAGGAGCTTTGTATGCGCCTTTCCGACCTGATGGCAGAACGTCCGGGAAATATCCTCTTTTTTCCAGCCCACTTCGTTGAGAAACAGGGGGAAACATTTCGCCGCCGCGGCAACGCCCTGTTCCAGCAGCTTGACGGAATCCGTATGCATCATGTCGCCTTCCAACGACGACTCGTCTGACTGGCACAGCTTGCTTCCAGACGAATCCGTGTAACAGGCGCCGCCCAGCAGACGCCGCCCGGACTTGCTGATAGAATCGTGCGTCAACACGACCGCCGCCGACCCCGACCCGATTGTCAGCGATGCGAACAGGTTCTTGCAGCTCTGACGCGTGAGCGTCATGTCCGTATTGAATCGTTTAATCGTCGTTTCCATCAGCGACCGGCTGTTTTCCGTTCCGACGACGACGCCGGCTTTTATCTGTCCCAGTTCGATCATGTTCGCCAGGAGAAACATGCCGTCTAAAATGCCCAGACAGGCGTTGGAGACGTCAAAAATCAGGCAGCTTGACGGCATTTGAGCGCGGAAATGCGTACCCGCCGCCGTCGCCGGCTCCATGAAATCCCGGCAGACGGACGCATGAATCAGCGCGCCGAACAGGCTTTTATCGATTCCGGACTGTTCAATCGCCTTGGCAACAGTTTGGGCGCTGACTTCGCCGATGCCGGAACCTTCACGCCAAAGCCGACGTTGAGCAATGCCGGTCATCAGTTCCAGCCGACCCGCCGGCAGCCGCAAACGTTCGTACGCCGGCGCCAGACGCTGTTCTATCTCGTCTGACGTTACAACTTCCGGCGGCAGTATATGCGTAAAACATTCTACGCAAACGTGGGTGTATCGCATATAGGGAATAGGGAGCAGGGAATAGGGAATAGATGAAAAACGGTAACGGAGCGAACAACGTGAGCGCAGTTACGCTTCATCTAGCAGGGAAATAGACAAGAGGAATATTTTACTATGTCTATTGCCTCATCTTTATATTATACACAAAATCCTATTTAAATAAAAGACCTGTTTTCCGCTTGCGCGAGGAATGCGGCGGCTTGACGCCGGCGGCGAGGCGCCGCCCGCCCTTGAAAAAACTTTCGGTCGCCAGCAAGCTGGCTCCCTATTAGGGAAGTTTTTTCAAGGGAAATAATATGAGGGGAAAACCTTTTTTGAAAAAAAGGTTCTTCCCCTCAAACACCCCTTTCCAAAAAACTTTAGTAAGGAAGTACAATTGCACAATCAGCGAAAATCCGTCTAATCCGTAAAATCCGTGAACGGACTGCCCTGCATTTAACCATCGTGGAGCGCTTTGCGATAATTGCTAATTGCAAATTGCTAATTCGCCTCGCCGACCTCTTGCATTCAAATTTTCAATAAAGTATAATAACGTTCATGGAAGAAATCAGAGCTGGTGAAACAGCGGCGATTTCGTTGTAAACAAACGTTCATTCATTTATTAAAAGTCCCATGAAAAGAATTATTAAATCGACAGTACTGCTTGCAATCGCCGTCATTTCGGCTGCGGCAATGGCAGAGATTGCCATGGCGGACGACGCTCCCAACGCGAAACAGCCGATACCGGCGTTCATCTTCGGGCAGAACCTTGAACACACCCGGTCAGCCGTTCAGGGCGGGATTTCCGCTCAGCTGGTTAAGAACCGCAAGTTCGCCGGCAAACCTGCCCGAAACGGCGTTATGATGATGTGGGAAGCGTACGGTTCTCGCGCCTACTATCAAAACCCGGGCTACAGCTGCACGCGTCACGCTGTCAGAAGCGCCATGAGGCGAGTAAACGAATTCGGCTGTCAGATCGTTGGCTGTCTGGAACCGGACGGCGAAGCGGGCATCGCCCAGGGAAACATCGGAATTCGCGGCGGAGTTCCGCATACGTTCAAGGCGGTTGTCAGTACGCTTCATCCGACAGACGCGACAATGGTTCTTCGCGTTGCCGACGCTGACGGAAAGATTCTGGCGGAAAAAGAGTTCACCGTCAACACGGCAAATTCCCGCGCATGGACGCGAATCGCGTTTGACTTCACGCTCGAAAAGAATACCATGGCGAAAATCTCCGTTGGCGTAAAGGGAAAGAACTACTGCGCTATCGGGGCAGTGTCGCTTATGCCGGCAGACAACTTCCACGGATTGCGGGCAGACGTTGTCGAGAACCTTCACGACATCGGCGCTACGATTATCCGATGGCCGGGCGGCAACTTCGCGGGAGAATACCGCTGGCGCGACGGGCTGATCGAAGATCCTGACGAACGCGCTCCGCTGCAATCTTACACCGAAATCGAGACTCATCCGCATACCCTTGGCTACGATTCCAACGACGTCGGAATGGAAGACGTGCTGGCTCTGTGCGAAAAGATCGGGGCTCAGCCGTTCTTTACGATTAACGCCGCCTGGGAATCCCCGCAGGATTCTGCTGACTGGGTCAAGGCGTGTAACGGACGCGTGAAATTGTGGTCGCTGGGCAACGAAATGGGATACGGACACATGGAAGGTCCGAAAGGTCCGGCGGAATATACGAACATGGTTCGTCCGCATGCGGAAGCGATGCTCAAGGTCGATCCGGAACTGACGATTGTCGCTTCCGGACCGTATCCGAACAAAAACTGGATTGACAACTCCGCAAAGCCGCTGGCAGACGTTGCGCCGGTTATTTCTTATCATCGTTACGATCACTGGCGGGCGTTATACGACTATTCCACCCCGGAAACGACCGCAGACCTGTACAGCTTCATTTCCAAATGCGCGGACGACGCTGTCAACGCTCTGAAGAACTGCCGCGCTCAGCTTCCAGACAACATCGGCATTTCGTACGACGAATGGAACCTGTGGTACGCCTGGTATCGAACAGAGAGCATTGTCGAAGGTCTGTACGCAGCCAAGATGATCAACGGCTTTATGCGAAACTGGGAAGCGTGCGGATTAAAGTGCGTCTGTTACTTCCAGCCCGTCAACGAACAGGCGATTAACGTAACCCCGTTTGAAAGCCATCTGACGTCGATTGGCGAAGCGATGCGGCTTTGGAAAGGACACGTAGACGGCGTTCCCGCCGATGTTGCCGATTTACCCGCCGACGCGTTTGTAACAGACGCCAAAGACGGTTCTCGCTATATGACGTTCTATAACTTCTCGACAACGGAAAGCAAAACGTTCCGCATTCCCGCCGACGGGCGCGCTAAGGTCGTTTCCGCCGAAGCCCTCATTCCCAACGGGTTCGAGACGGGCTGCCGATACGAGAGAAAGCCGTGCGAAGTCAAGTTCGACGGGGACTTCTGCGAAGTCGTTCTTCCCCCGGCGTCGCAAGCGGGAGTGAGAGTGGCGAAATAATTAGCAATTATCGGGGAGTGCGGCGTCCCTAGGCGCCGCCTTGTCCAACGTCCCGCTAATAATCTGTGACGCAGTTGAAAACTATACCGGGTCGCGGACAAAGTCCGCCGAAGTATTTTTAAGCCGCAAAGTACGCAAAGATCGCATAGATTTTCAAACTTTGCGAACATTCTCCGCTCCTCCGCGTCTCCGCGTGAGATTTGCCCGGGAGCCCCGCCGTCCCCTTGCATCCTCTTTATAAAACGGTATAATAGCGTTCATGGAAGAGAACTCGCCCTTACTGTCGGATCCAACCCCGTGGCAGCGATTTCGTCGAAATCGGGTTGCAATGGGGTCTTTGTATACGATAATCGCCATCTGCGTTTTGGCGTTTATTACGCCGGCTCTGCCGCTGCAGGCCCCGCGGATGATTCAAACGGAAAACCAGTTTCAGGGACCGAAATTCTATCCGCTTTTTGTCGAGACGATTAAACTGCCCGGCGACGAGGGCGTCGATCCGAACGCCGACCCGCTGGAGGTTGGGTTCGGACATTTGGGCGCGGTTTCCAGAGCGATGCTGGATTTCCGCGTCGCGGTCTTCGGCAGATGGTCAATTAACAGCGTCTGCGGCACAGACGCCCTCGGGCGGGATCTGTTGAGCCGAATTTTCTGGGGCGCGCGCGTGTCGCTTATTGTCGCGCTGGTTGCAACGGCAGTCTCGCTGATTATCGGCGTTTCCTACGGCACGTTTTCCGGCTACATCGGCGGGCAGGTCGACAACCTCATGATGAGATTCGTTGACGTCCTGTACTCCATACCGTTTATTTTCATCGTGATTTTTATCGTTACAATTCTCGGCGCGGAACAGAACCGGAACTGGCTGGAATCGCACGGAATCAACCGAATCACGATTTTCTATCTTGTAACAGGGGCGATTTACTGGCTGACCATGGCGCGAGTCGTGCGCGGTCAAACCCTGTCGCTGAAAAACGAACCATTTGTCGAGGCGGCGCGAAGTCTGGGCGCCGGTACGTGGCGAATTCTCACCGTTCACCTCATTCCTAACCTGACAAGCGTCATTATCGTTTATTTGACGTTGACCATTCCCCGCGTTATACTCTTTGAAGCGTTCCTGTCGTTTCTCGGCTTGGGCGTCGAACAGCCGGACGTCTCCTGGGGGCTGCTGGCGCGCGACGGCGTCAACGCTGTCAACTCCGTGAAAATATACTGGTGGCTTGTCGTGTACCCGTCGATGGCTCTCGGCTTGACGCTTTTCGCGCTCAACTTCCTCGGCGACGGACTCCGCGACGCCTTCGACCCGAAGCTGAAGAATAGCAAGTAGAGGGAATAGGGAGTAGGGAGTAGGGAATAGAGCTTCGCCTACGGCGAAAGTTTTTAAACACGAAATACACGAAAAGAACGAAACAAACGAAAGGATTTATTCGAAATTTTTTTCGTGATTTTCGCTTATTTTGTGTTTTTCGTGTTAAAAAATCAAATGAATCACGAATGATTATTATTTGTAATTAACCAATCGGTGTAAATCCGTTTAATCCGTCAAATCCGTGAACGGACTGACCTGTACATAACCAACGAGGAGCGCTTTGCGAACTCCTCACTCCTCACTCCTAACTCCTAACTCAAACGCACCATGAAAACAACATCCCTGCTCGTTCTATTGCTCACCCTTCTGAGCTTTTCTCTGGTTCTGGCAGACGACGCTGTCGTCATGCCGACTTGCGGCGTTTGCGCCCATCGCGGCGACAAACAGTATTATCCGGAAAACACCGTTTCTGCGTTCAAGTCCGCTGTCGAAAAGGGCGCGCAAATGGTAGAGTTTGACGTCAAGCTGACCAAAGACGGCAAAATGGTTATCATGCACGACCCGACCGTAGACAGAACGACCAACGGGACAGGCGCCGTCGCTGACTTGACGTTTGACGAAATCCGGAGTCTGGACGCCGGCGTTAAATTCGACCCGAAATTCGCCGGAACGAAAGTCCCGACTCTGGAAGAATCGCTCAACTGCCTGCCGAGAAACGTCTGGATTAACGTCCATTGCGCGTCCAACGCCGTCGTACCCGCCGCCAAACAAAAAGACAAAAAAGGCAGACTTCATCAGGCGTTTCTGGCGACGTCGCTCAAGGCGGGTCTGCAGGCGCGAGAAGCCGTCCCGGGCATTCAGATTTGCAACATGTCCCGATACCCGGACGTGTCCCGATACGCTCGAGAGACGATTGAAAACAAATGCCAGTTCATTCAGCTGACAATCCCCTGCTCTGCCGAGGACGCCAAAGCCATGCACGACGCCGGGGTGAAAATCAACTACTTCTACGCCAACACGCCGGAAGCGTTCAAAAAG
>CACXSS010000048.1 GCA_902770245.1 uncultured Planctomycetota bacterium
GGCGTTTTTTGTTTCTTGAATCAAAACTGTTACGAAAACGTCAGTCCACGCTCGGGCGGTTTGCCGGGCGGGTGGAACGTTTCATCTTTTTCATGGCGTCCGCGATGATTTTTTCGTGGTCAAATGCGATGGACGGCAATTTATCGACCGGGAACCAACGGAAGTTGGCAGCGTCGTCTCCCGCTTTCGGTTTTTGCCCTTTGGGAAGAAATCCCCAAAAGACGCCGGTTACCGTCCAGCCGCGAGGGTCGCGTCCCTCTTCGCCGTAGATGTCGACAAATTTTAGCTTGACGTCCGTCAAGCCGGTTTCTTCCTGCAATTCTCGAGCCGCGGCTGTTGGCAGCGCTTCGTACTCGTTGACAAAGCCGCCGGGCAGCGCCCACGACCCCTTAAACGGTTCGTTGCCGCGCTGAATCAAAAGAACTTCAAAGTTCGATTCTTTAGCTGGACGCAAAATGACGCAGTCTGCCGTATACCCGGGACGCGGCCAGCGATAACAGTACTTCAAATCCGATTTTGCCATCAGGTCTGCTCCGATTCTGAGCTTTTAGCGTCCGATGAGGAATCGGTTTCTTCCTCATCTTCCACGAACTTGGGAGTCGGTTTCTTTTTCTTCGGTTTTTTCTGAACCGCTTTATCAACGTCATTGACGGAATCGTCAATTGACTTTTTGACAGAACGAGCTTCCTCTTCCAAATCGCGAGTCGCTTCGCGAAAATCGGAAGTCATTTCGCTCATGCCCTTTTTGAATTCGGAAACCGTTTTGCCGACTGACTTGGCGACTTTGGGAAGGTCTTTCCCAAATAGCAACAGAGCAATAATTCCCAGAATAATCAGCTCTGGAGTTCCAATACCCATCATGAGATTATCTCCCTGTCAGGAAAAATTACTCTTCGTCTTCTTCCTCGTCGTCTTCCTGCTTTACCTTCTTTTTAGACTTCTTTTTGGGAAGCTCTTCTTCATCTTCGTCATCGTCGTCTTCTTCGCCGGCTTTGACGCCTTTTTTGAACTCGGTAATGCCTTTGCCCAACGATTTGGCAACGTCAGGAATGCGGTTGCCAAACAGAAGCAGGATAATAACCAGCAAAATAACCATTTGCCACGGACCAGGCGCAAAAAACGCTAACATAATTCAACCTCACATATTATAGGCAGGTAATTTTCAATGCAATCTCTCCGCAAACCCGAAATCGCCCGGGCGGCAAGACGCGCGCCTTGCCAGGCTGGAGGAAACTACGATAATAATTATATTGTATTTAACCGATTGTATTTGTCAACCGTTTGAGCGCATTTTTTGTTATTTTTAAGAAAAAATAATGCTCGACAACAGAACGAAAAACGAATTATACGTTATTTTTCGCCTGTTTTCTCTGTTTTACTCCTTCGGAGTATCGTTGAGCAAATCGTTGTTCAATAAATTTTTCTTGACAATCTTGCTGGTAAAGTCCAGTTTATGAAGCGGTTGAACAATTGACGAGGCGATATTGCGAACGTGGGATGCGTACCGTTTGAAATACCGAAACGCCAGTGCGTAGGCAACGTCGACGCGCTCATTGTCAGTTTTTTCCGCCAGGAACCAGCGAATCTGTTCGTCGCAGGCGTCCTCAATCGCCGCCGCCTGACAGATAAGCTCCGTCGCCATCTTTTCGTTCTGAGCGTCAAAAATGTGCCGGCAATTGTCAATCAAAGCCAGAATCGCATTCTTTACCATTTCCAGCTTCCCTTTGGTAATTCCTTCCGGAACGTCCGGGGCGGAAACGGTCAGGTCGTAAACGTTTTTGGCAATGTCGCCTAATCGTTCCCCGTCTTTGACGATGCTCATCATAATCAGACATTGATCAAAATCCGCCGTGCCGCGAACGGTCGTATGAATAACCAGTTCTTTGCGAATCGTGCGCTCTGATTTATTAATAGACTTGTCCAAAGCAAACAGCTCCGCCCGAACCGTTTCCGGGTCTGCGTAACGCAAATAGGCGTCTGCAGCAAGCTGGAATGCGCGGCGGGAGGCGTCGAGCATCTGACAAAACTGATTGCGAATGTTCTTCATGCCAACGTTCATGGACGCGGCTGACGTCGAACCGGAATATAACCACTTGAACATTTTCGTAACCCTCCAGGAAAAATTAGTGTCTGAAAAGCAGGAATCCCAAACCGGGTAAAATGAAGTACAGCATGGCAATCCAGACGATAACGTACATGCGTTTTCGCGTTAAAATCACGCTCAGACGACGCGCCAGGAAAACCGGAAACCGCATTTGCGGAATCGGGTAGAATAAAACCACGCCGGTGATGTTGAACAGGGAATGAGCAAACGCCAACGCCAATCCCAACTGTCCGGTGGGCGAATCCAAAAACGCCGTTGCCGCCAGAATCGCGGTAATGGTCGTCCCAACTTTCGCGCCGATAACAATAGGATAAATCGTCTGTAAGGACAGAACGCCCGCCGCTACCAGCGGCACAAGCAGCGACGTTGTAATTCCTGACGATTGGATTAGCATCGTTACAACAATGCCAACCAGAAGACCGATGTATCCATTTTGGGACAACGCGCGGTTGAGCCAGTCTTCAATCTTGTCTGCCATGAGAGCTTTCATGTTTTTGGTTATGTAAACCAACGAAAAAATCATGACAATCAGACCGCAAACCGCCATTAACGTTGCTGTTACAGTTGGGCTTAATCCCATCAGGCACAAATCCCGAATTCCCTTTGCCGGCGCGTCAACTGCACAGGAAATCGGGTTGAATCCTGGCGAGTTTCCCGCTGCGGACACTGGAACCAGCGACGCCAAAAACGTCGCCGTTTTGGACAGATATCCAAAACTCATTTCCATCGTATAGCATATCAAAACCGTCAGGATGTTAAACGTATCCAGAATCAACGACGCCGAGTACGCGCGGGTAAACACTCGCCGCTTGCCGCCGATATGCGTCAACGAAACAATCGTACACGTCAGCGCCGCGCCGATATTTGACCCCATCGCAATCGGAATCGCCTCCTGAAGCGGGATAACGTCTGTCGCAACCATCGCCACCGCCAAACTGGTCGTTGCTGACGAGCTTTGCATCAGCGCCGTCAGGATAATTCCTAAACACAGCCCCGTAAACGGATTTTCCAGCTGAGAAGCAAGAGTCGTCAAAATGTCTTTATCGCAACTTGTATAAACAGTTGCCGCCGTACCAAACAGCTTTACCGCAACGAGAAATAAATATACAAGAAAGACGAACAGGAACAGTCGAGCAATCAGCCTGACTTTTCGGTAAAAGGCGTCATTTTGAGATAGAGTCATAATCGCCGCTCTGATTTCGTGATAAATCAGTGAGAATTCCTTAAAACGCTCCCAATAAATCTGTCTGTATTATCAACAATTCACGAATTTCGTCAAGGGGGGAACAATTAAAGAATCGTCAATCGTTATTGAGGAACATTCAAATCCTGTTTGTTCCCTATAGAAAAATAAATATTGAAAGTCCTTGACAAGACAATTAATTTTGTTAAAATTTTTAAAAGATGAGTTATATTGTTTTTCCCTTAAAGATAAGACCGCGCTCATTTTTTTACAAAATCTTCTGTTTTGTAACTCGAAAGGCGCTTTATCCTTAGATGTCTTGACCACTGGAATTATCGTCAAGCGCACAATGTCAAATCCCAAAATTGCCGTTATCGGACTGGAAGCTTCAGGAAAAACCGTTTTGATGAGCGTTTTAGCAAAAAAACTGTCTCAGACGGTTCATCAGGGATATTTCCTGGACCCCAAAGGCGTCGCATCAATCAAGTATGTCGAAGGGGTTTGGCAGACGCTTCAAAATCTGGACTGGCCGGCGTCAACTCCACCGGGAGAAATGTTTAATCTACAGTGGAAGCTGCGAGTCTCTCCTGAATTTTCGGGAGACGGTAAAACATACGAAGCTGAGTTGCATTTGCTTGACGCTGCTGGGCAGGATATGCGTCAACTGTTTGCTTTTGACGCTATCGAAGACATTCCGCAATATCTCCGCCCACTTGCAGAATACTGCATCCAGGCGGACATTCTTTTAATCGCGCTAAATATCAAAGATTTTGTTGGTAAGTCTGTCGATTCAATGCGTCGCATAGAAAATCAGGCTACCATTAAAGCCGCCCTGGATATGCTGGAGAAATCAAACCAGCATGTCGCGATTCTCTTTACACAGATGGATCAGTACAAACCGTATATAGAAAAAATTGGCGGTTTGGAAAACTTCTGCCGACTAAAACTTCCATATATTTATAATGCGTACGTTGTCAATTCATCCAATTCTTTAATCAGCGTAGCGGCAGTCAATGAAACTGTCGTCGTCCAAAAAGAAGACGGAAAACTGGTTCGCGTTCCAAAACCAAATTTCTCTTCGCTTGGTTTGGACGACGTTTGCAAGTGGCTGTCTAAACAGGTCATTGAAGTTTCAAATCGCAAGTCGGAAAAAGAGAACGATGAAAACAAAACGCTGAATCAATCGGCGGAAGCTCAGAATAATCAATCGGTTTCCAGTTTCCCAACCAAAAAATGTCCATTCTGCAGCGAAACCATACCATTCAATTCGTCGATATGTCAATATTGCGGCAGCGAGCTTGAATCGCTCCCTCCGCCTTTGCCAAGCGCCGTTGTTCATTTTGCAAATCCTGGACAATGCGTTCCCGTTCCTCCGCCAGCGCCCAATGCGACAGGGTCAGTTCCTGTACCGCCGCCTGTAACAAATTCAACAACACCCGTTCCTGTACCGCCGCCTGTAACAAACTCAACAATACCCGTTCCCGTTCCGCCGCCCATGCCGGCGCCTTCAGAAAGCGAGTCCGACAACGACAGCGAGACTGTTTATACGGGGGATGCCGCTTATCAATATGTTATTACAGAATTCATTAAACAGAATCCGATTGAAAGGAAATGGCTTTCTTTTTACCCCAATATTACTGATGAAATCCTGGGGTATTGCGGTTTTCCTTTGGAAGACGGAGAGGTTCCACTTATCGCCATTGGACCAAAACCCTGGTTTGGGATAAAAAAGTGTTGGACGTCGTTACTCATAACAAATCGGCACGTTCATTATCGAGCTGTAAATTACTACGGTTTTAGAGATATTTTTTATAAACGAAAGACCGAGTCTCTTCGTTGGGACGATATTTCTAAACTGGATTTTGATTACGCCTATTACAATTACAAGGGCGGTTACATGGGATCTCCATTCTATATCAATGGAGATCTTAAAGGAATGATTTATATAGTAGAACTTAATTGGCTCCTTATACTTCCTATCCCCTGTGTAGACGACGCCGTAATTGATTGGTTCCAAGGACTGTTTGAATGTCTTGCTGAAACGGAATTGATTCAATATGCCCCTGGCGAGGCTGAGTACCCAAACGCTGGCGGCGTTTTCAGAGGCTGGTTAGGGAGAATCCTTAGTCGCTTTTAGCATGACGTCATTTGAATCTTCAATTATTGAAGATATCATCATTCCTCAAACGTAACAACCGCGCTTTTTAACTCGCCAATAAACGCTTTGAAAAACAGAAAGGATCGAAAATGTCAACGCCCAAGATAGCCGTTATCGGATTAGAGGCTTCAGGAAAAACCGTTTTAATGAGCGTTTTGGCAAAAAAGCTGTCTCAGACGGTTCATCATGGATACTTTCTTGATCCCAAGGGCGTTAATACGATTAAGTATACTGAAAGCGTATGGGAAACGCTTCAACATAGCGACTGGCCTCCGTCTACGCCGCCGGGAGAAATGTTTAACTTGCGTTGGGGAATGCGCGTTACGCCGGAATTTTCCAAGGACGGCAACTCCTATGAAGCGGAGCTTCATCTTCTTGACGCTGCTGGACAGGATATGCGTCAATTGTTTAGTTACGACAAGCAGGAAGACACCCCTGATTATCTTCGTCCTCTTGCAGATTACTGCATGCAGGCAGATATCCTGTTAATTGCTCTGAACATCATAGATTTTCTTGGCAAGACGGTTGAGCCAATGCGCCGCATTGAAAACCAGGCAACCATAAAGGCGGCATTGGATATGCTGCAGAAATCAAACCAGCACGTCGCAATTCTCTTTACTCAGATGGATCAGTACAAGCCAATTATTGATAAAGCCGGCGGTTTGGAAAGCTTCTGTAAAGCATATCTCCCGTATATCTATAACGCTTATATTGCAAATTCATGCGCTTCATTGATCAGCGTTGCTGCCGTCAACGACACCATCGTAGTTAAAAAAGAAGATGGAAAACTGGTTCGCGCGCCCAAACCAAACTTTTCCTCTCTTGGTCTGGAAGACGTTTGCCAATGGCTGGCAGGACAAGTTGTGGAATTTTCAAAACGCAATGCAGAAGAAGCGGCTGCCGCAGAAAAAAAACGAGAGCAGGCTTTTGCGTTACAAAAACAATCTCAGTCAAGCTCTTCAACGAAAAAATGTCCATACTGCGGCGAAACCATTCTTGCAGAAGCGATTAAATGTCGTTATTGCAGAAACCTGCTGACACCTCACGCCAGCGCCGTGGCAGCCGCCGTAGCTCTGCCGCCAAGAGGAGACGTTTCTGCGTCTCATACAAGCGCTCCCTCCTATGCGCTTCATATAATCCTTGGCGTCGTTGCTCTGAGCATTATTGTTTTGGGCGGCATATTGGCAATGTTAGCTTTTTCAAATCACCGTACGTCGTCTGGTAAACCAAGCGATATGGCTGACAGACCGGGCGTTATTTCAAAGACTTATCCGGATTCACCCTCATCAGAGCCCGCAGAAACGTCAGTAACGCCGGTTATAAACAAAACAACAACCAGTCCCGCGCCTCATTATGTTTCCAAACCCGCTCCAGCGCCGGCGACAATACCCGAACCTAAACCTGTGTACGTTCCAGAACCCAGACAGGTATACATTCCACAACCCAAGCCAGAGCCAATGCCGGAACTTACTCCTGTACGATGGGAATGCGGCTGCGATCACAGCGGAGGCGCAAACGGGTCTATACACAACACCAGAATAATTGTCGATGCATACAACTCCGGAACCTCCGGCAATTTCGTCATTACAGCAACCATAACCGTTAATGACGTTCAATATACAAGAAGACTTCCTGTATATTTGTCACAAGGAAGAAGGAGTCAGGTTGCTCTTGACTTTTTTAACGTATGTTCGAAATACGAACCTGGCGAGGTGTTTATGAAAGGAATGGAAGAGGGCGCCAAGATGGAAGGCGAACCGGGAGAAAAACTTCTCGGGGGAGTTGTTTTGGGACTCCTTGGCGGAGCGCTCGTCGATAACATTAACGTTCCTAAAGACGTCAAACTGGTAAACATCGCCATTCAAAGAGCAGCTGACTAAAGCGTGTGATTTGCCAACGAAAAATATTATGCAAATTCATTTAGCCCTTTACGACCCTTCGTTTTTAGGTTCTAATCGATCCTATTGGACCTGGAGTTCATCCATCATCCCAGATCGTTTGCTGGATGAGTGCTATTATCGTTTTTTGATTAAGCAGAAACCTGAAAAACCGGAACAAATTCATAAAAACGATTTGTTTGGAGGAATAATCGAATTACAAAACTGGTTTGTCGTTTATCGGTTTTATAACGGCGGTCGAGATTTGCGCGATCGTCCTGGCAGATACGTGATTTTAACCGGCTGGATTAAACGCAATGAGACGCTGCATCGCGCGCCGAGCAAAATTTTTTCAAGCGCCGTCTTTGAATCCTTTGCATGGAACGCGCCCCAGTGTCCAGTTCCTCAACCCGATTCGTTAGATATTGACGTTTCCGGAACGCCTGTCAAACGCCCGTCAATTGCAATTCAGCCATTTGATGGGAGATATGAATTCCCGATGAACGCTTCCGTCGAAAGCGCGGTAGAGAGTTTCTTTAGTTTGAACAGTCAATCTGATAAACGTCATTTAACCATAAACAAAACCGATAATTTAAGTCATTTGGCTATTGAAATCGTCAATGCCAATACGCACAGTCGTCTCCAAAGCCCCGATCAACAAGAGCCGCCATTTGAACGACAATTCAATTCTCCGGCGCCTGAACAATCAAACGATTCAGATTATTTATTCCCCGAGGAGGACAATATGAAGTATCAGCAAATCAACCTGTTTAATACATGTGCATTGATTTTCATTATTATCTTTTTATCCGTACTTTTCGTTCAGCAGATTTCAATTCAAAAACAAATCAACAACAATTCAGAGGTTATCAATACAATTCAGCAAGAATTAAAGTTGTTACAACCTCAACAGAATGATTTCTATTACAACCCGATCCAACAGCCCCAGGACGGCGTCTATTCAGGAGCCGTTCCACAAGAACAGACTTGGGATCATACACTGGAATCGCCAGAGGCGGGTTACCTTCAAACAGCGCCGCAAAATATTCAATCGCCTAATCCGTCTGACCCCAACGATCCTTCCACAATGTCGCTTCCTGGCGGAAATGAATCCACGCCTGAGCAACCGTCTAAAAAGGAGAAAAAGAAAAAGCAGGGGTCTTGGAATTTATTGTTACAATAACTTAAAGAGACGCATACTGATACAAGTCCGGCGAGAGAACTTCGTCTGCGCCGCTAAGCCGCAAGGTCTCAATTTCCTCAATGCGAGGCTGATAAATAACCACATAAATTGCGGCGTTAGGATTGCTAGCTCTCAGCTCCGTTATTCTTTTAGAAACTCCGTCCGAGAGGAAATCGGGAAATACAACTATGCGCGTCGGTTGAGAAAGCTGGGATTCTTTAGGAAACGCTGCCGTCATTCCGCCTGACCAAACCTTCGCTCCAAGCGAGGCGTAAAACCGCGACAGCGTCTCTCTCTGAACCGCCGAATCGCTGAAAATCCAAAAGACGTCGTTTGTTCTAGAGGGAAGCTCGATCTGGGAATCGTGATCCGCCCGCTGCGAGGCTGACGCCGACGGGGGAAGCGGAAACTGGGACAAGCGACCAGCGTCAAAAAGCGTCTTTTGGCGCTCAAACCAGATTGGGAAATCATACCACGAAATGCGAATGGCGTCTTTGACTGGATACCCGGTTCTCCTTTCTCCTTCACACCAGGACGACGTTATCAAAATCAAAGCGGAAAGAGGATTAAACTGAATAATTTGCTCTATTTCAGAAATCGAAAACTCGCCCGGATAAGACTGTAACAGAACGACGACGTCCGGAAAAGGATTTAATCGAAAAAAAACTTCCAGTGAAGAAGCATAACAGACATACGCGCCGTTGGAAATATCCGACAGCGCATATTTAAATTCCGGACGATTCGCGTCGCCAATGACGCAAACTTGAAGTAATTTGCCCACAGAGCTTACCTTTCAAAAAAACGTCAGGCGGTTAAAGAACGTTTCGGCATCTCTCTAACCGCCTGACTCCGCAAGACAACTACGGCAAATATCTACGAAGAATAATTGTCTGATCGGCGTTCATTCTCTTTCCTGGCGAATAACCAACCGGACGAGTTCGGTCAATAATGTAAAACGCTCTGTACCGCTGACGGGAGCCGTTATCCAAACCGTACTCTTTGCCGATACTTCCACCTTGGTATTCAAAGAAGCCAACTGTAACCCAAACGGCAAAGACGTTGGAACGCGTCGTCGTCAAATTGGATAAACGCTGCATAAGCTGCGTCTGGAAATAAACGCTGTTCGCCGCCGACTGACATTGTTTGGCATTATTGTTCATTTGGAATATCTGATAATTGGCTGCAATATAGTTTGCCGCGCTGGATCCAAAAGTTCGAGGACGAGCGCCCGGGTTTTCTGTAAACGCCTTTCCCCAGTAATTGTTATACATATCAGCAGCCAAACCGGCAATTGAATTCGCTTTGTCCTCAGAATCAAGTCCCAGCAAAGCCGCCCAAACTGCCGGGTGACTAATTGAGTTGATGTTGATTTTCCCGGGTTCCCGGAAAGACCATCGATAATTGCTCGTCGCCGTAGATGCGCCAGAGCCAAACGAATACGTATTAACGTTCATTGGCGTAACCACAAACGGCGTCTGAACGCGAACGTAATCAAATATCTTTGAACCGGATTCCGATAGGAAATCAATGTTGCCATCGCTGCCTGTTGGATGCAGGTAATTAGGCAAACTGCCAGAAGACAGGTCAGCTGAAGACGGCTTGTTAATCGCATTATCGGAAGACGTCAGATGGAACGCGCTTACCTGCGGAACCAGCATCAATTCCATAACGCTGTTAAACGGTCTGTTTGGGAAATAGTATGGCGCTGCCGACTTGTACGACGGCAAACTTGCTGGCGTTGTAGTCCCGCTGACTGTAGTTGATACAAGTTCATAAAACCGGGGTTCAAACTTGGAAATACTGTGATAAAAGTTCGTTTTTAAAGCGCCATATACAGCGCCTCTGCCTGATCCGCCACTTGTAGACAACGACAGTTTGCTTGAAGCCGTTTTGTTTGTCTGCCCCGGAATCTTTTCTGCATTCCAGAAGTTAGCGCAAGTTGAACCGGCAAAAATTTGAGTTTCGCCTCGTTGGCGGGATTTAATGAAGACGTCTGCATGTTTATACGCCAATTCATCTGCTTCGGTTGCTTTCTTGCCTCTTTCTATTCCGTTTTTATAGTCAGCAAATTTATTCTGGCGACCATTGTAGCTGTACAAGTCTACTGGCATTTGATCAACTGTAATATAAGGATTAGTTGTTGCATTATACGCCTTGTACGGATTCGCCAGACGCTGCAAATAGACAATCCTGTACCCGCCCTGTTCAAAGTCATCGCCAAGTCCTTTGCCATTACACAGACCAGTCCAACGATTAGCGTCGTCAGCATCGTAAGGCATATCTCGCGGGGTGATTAGTTTGCCATCTTGATCTGTTTCATCAGTATAAGTTCCAATGTCAGTAACGCTAAATCGCGCTTTACCACAATCAGGAACAGGAATAGCACAGACATTATTATATGTCACGTTATCGAATTTCACCGATGTAGTACTGGAAAATTCAATTGGACGCGCTCCCACGCCGGAATCTTCATTTCGAGCCAAAAACGTATTGCCCGTCGGTCCAATAAGAGCACATTGTCCCGGTTTAATGCAAACGCCAACGTTGGCTTTATAGGTAAAAGCGCCAGTTTGAGGAGTGGAACTGCCAAAGTATAAAACTCTATCTATCGTATAATTCTTCTCGCGAAGATCTTCTGCCCAGGAATTACCGGAATTTCCATCAGCGACGCCTCCGGCAACGGCAATTCTCCAGGCGGAATCCACTATAGAACTGCCGCCAGAACCAAGAACAACGCCTTTATCAGAAGTCTTATACTCATCGGAAGCCATTGCCTCTTGCGTTCCCGCAGAAAGCCATGGATTATACAGTTCGATAAACAAGCCGGATTCCGGTTTGTAAACCTGGTCCATATCGGCAATGCCATCGCTGTTGCTATTTCTAACGCGATTCATCAGCTCAATAATTGGTCCCATATTTCTTCTTGAAAATGGCAGACTGTATTTTGTACAAAACGCCTGAACGTCAGCTTCTTGCGGATTTTCCGGGCAATCTGCTTTGTCATACCATTCAGCATTAATATACGTTCCTCCAGCAGCGGTAGCCCCTTGAGCGCATTTATCGCTTTGGTCGCTTCGCCAACCGCCCAGTTCGGAGTCTTCCGTCATGCGGGCGTGGAACGCGAACGTTTCGGTAATAAGCAACTCCGGCCGTTCACAGCCCCATACGTCATAACCGTCAATGTTCAAATGCGTACAGACAGAATCCCCATCGCGGAAGTCGACTGCATTGACCGCCCATTGAGCAACGGCTTTACTTTGTCCAACGCAGGCTTTAGCAATTAGATACAAATCCTTTGCCAACTGGGTTCGATCTGCGTCCGCCTGATCAACATTGTCTTCGTAACTTGTCAGCGGACGATTTATATCCATTTTAAATCCTGCCTGAATCTCTTCTGGAAGGTTGTTATTTGAAGAAAAACCTGCGCCGGAAATATCGCAATAGGGCATATCCCAGCTCTCTGTTGTAACCAGATTACGGACGGCATTCTTGTTGTCGCAATCTTTGATCGAATCCAATAAACGAGACTCAAGTTTTTGAGAATCGTCATCATACGCTCGCAGGACTCCTTCAAGTTCTTCAGGCGAAAATGGTTTGCTCGGAGCGTTGGTCGTAGCGCTGTTTCCTTTTGGTTGAGCTGAACCCAAATCACGTTCATACGAACTCAAGCCGTACTTGCCAACAGTTCCTCTCTTTTGCCAAACAAACATCCCGTTTTGGTCAATAACACCTGTCATTACGCCATAGAAATCCACGGGCGTACGGAAAGATTTATATTGATTAGTTACGTTAAAGTCTGTTTTTAAAATAGAGCCATCCGAAGCAGTGTCTGATCCAAAGGGAAAACGATACTTGAAGAAATTGGAATTGACGTTATTTCCTTTACGTTTACTAATTATTTCTGAAACGAGGTCGCCCAAGAGCGCTTCCAAATTGACGTCAGCAGGACCAAAACCTTGACCATTGAGCATGGTTGACGGGTCAAGCGTTTCTCCTTCCGGCAAAGTTACCGCAGTGGTTCCCAATGATGAATACGCCGTTGAAGCGGTAACCAACTCATCAGGACTATGCGTGTTGAGATTGAGCCTTCCGTCCATATCTTCAACCAGAATGGCGTACAGCGGAACAACCAGCGTCCCATCGGGCATCGGTCGCGGCGGAAGCCCCAGGTTCATCCAAACGCTGTCGTTATCGCCGTCGCCGTCGTTGTCTACGTCCCAGGGCGAAGCGTTATTGCTGGCAGCGGTTTTAAATGACGCGGTACTCAACGCCGAATAAACGCTTGTTCCGCCCAATTCATTTGCATTCAGCCCAGGTCGATTCCCGTCCCGAAAATACGACGGCACAACTACGCGTCCAACTTTAATATTATTAGCTCCGCCGGTAAATCGCAACGACATAAAATCGTTGCTCTTGGAAGATTCATTTATATCTGCAACGTCGTACTTGGACGTATCTCCCTGAAATGCGCGTTTTTTATTGATGACGCACGTACAGGAAGGAATCGCTTCTGAAACGCCAATTCCGCTGGCAAAAGGAACAATTGCTCCCCGTGAATTAAGAATAAGCGTGCTTTGTCCTTTATACGGACCATCTGCAATGGTAACAACTCTGCCTGCATATGCAGCATTTGCGGGCGTCATTTTGTTGGCGTTAAACGAAGCTGTAACCTTTTCGAGGTTGCTGTCAGAAGCGCCTCCGTACATATCGCCAATTAAATCACAATCCAAAAGGGCGGAAACGGTATTACCGTCTGGCGGTCCAACCAGAACCTGCATAATGCCTTCTTCGAGCAGTTCTTGCGGCGAATTTCCGGCGGTTTTTGAGTTTTGAGCGGCAAGCTGAGCGGTTTCCGCAGAGTCGCGGTTTTTGCCCGTCATCAAAATAAACGTCATGCCCATAACCGCAAAAAACGACAGAACCGCCATCACGACCAAAAGAATCATGCCGCGGCGGGATTGCAAATTACTACGACGATATTTCATGATGAAATTCATTTTTCTGAATATGGGTTAAAGCATACGCCCTGAAGTACCAAAAACAATAATCTTAATCGCATTTTACGCGACTGAGTCTGTAAACCAAAAATGCCCTCATTCAACCTAGTTGTCTGTATACGAATCTATTCGCACGACTTTCCTGCTGATGCCAATTACGTCGCCGAGGTAAACGCCCGATTTAATTTCGCCTGCAGCCGTTGTAAACGATGTACCTCTGCCAACATTAAGGTTATTAATTTTATACCAGCGTTTTTTTCCGCTGTTATCAGCGCAAAAGAGATAACTGTCGCGCTGATAATTTGTTGCATCGCCGCCTTCTTCAAATCGATATACAGCTAATCCGGTAACCTCATAATAACCATTGCCCAAAGAGACTATTGTCGCGCAAGATGTATAATACCCCGTTCCAATCGCCAGGTTGTTATCAAGAGTAACCTGCATTTTGTTGTCGTCTCCCTCGATAATTGAAACGTCGTCGTCGCCATTGAACATTCGATTATTGTTAACGGTCTGAGGACAGGAGGATACTTTTGCTTGATTGAATAATTTAGGTAATCCATTAGTTGGATGAGTTAAACTAGCCGTAAGTCTTCTGGCAAGTTCACCTCCATCGTTAGCAACAACATAATACACATCTATTTCTTTGTTTGGCTGCCAGCCATTGGAAATCTGAGTTATCACGCTGTTCATAACAGCGCGGCTGAGATCGGCTCCCATATCGGCTTTGCGAGCCTGAAGCATCTCGTATCGACCTGCAGGTATCATTGTTGCAACGCCTAAAAGACCGATTAAAACAACAAACACCGATACAAGCACTTCCAAAAGGCTGAATCCATGTCGGCGAGTATGAAAAAATTTTGTCATTGGACTAAGGGATATCAACAAAAATTGTTAATTAAAATTACGAGCTGCGTTGACATTTGCAGCTTTATATTGAACGTTCTGTTCTATTTTTGAATTGCCTGTCGCAGGATCAATTACAATCCAGTACGAATCTAACGTTTGATAATTCCACAACCCGTCTTCCGGCGTAAAACTCTTTAATGAACGATCCCATTGACCGCACAAAATGTATATTGTATCCGTAGGAACTGCATTTGTAACTCCGCCTCTTCCTGATGAGATGCGATAACACAAGCCAACTTCGCCTGTTGGCGTGAACATGATGATGATTGGAGCAGTTCCGGAGTTGCTAAATTGTCCATTATTAACGCCGGCTACGCCAGAATAATACAAGTCAATTGCCGCCCCGCGAACTACTTTAAGCGGTTCCGCCATGCCAATAGACTGCAAATAATTCTTTGCCTGGCTGACAGGCGCAGACTGAATTTCGTATGTTGTAGTCCAGTTTCCATTTGTCCACGGTCGAAAATTCTGATCCGGTCTGTTGGCGTCTCCCGCCTGTAATTTACAAGTGCTTGCACTTGTCATTTCATACCACACGCCGCGGCTTCCCAGACGAATCATATTGCCTTTTTGCGCCCACTGCGCTACAGCGTTGGCGCCATCGCTAAAACTCAACGTTGGCGCAGAGGCGCTGCCGGAAACGGTAACTGTTGACTTATACGTTTCTCCTGTATACAGCGGAGGCGTATCAACCTGTTGAGCAACTACGCACGCCGACGGATAGTTTTCAAAAGGGATGAACGCTACGCCGCAAGGACGGCCTGTTGCAATCGCTTTCGCTCGAGCTTCCTGAATGTATGCGTTAAGCGCCCGAGCTGTGTCTCTGGCGACAGAGCCGTCCTGATCCGGGTGGAACATCGGAGCGGCAATCGTCAGCATGAACATCATGATGGCAACCACCACAAGCATTTCAATGAGCGTTACGCCCGAGCGTCGGTTTGCAGTATTAAGTAAACTAACTTTCATAACAGTATAATTCCATATTAAAATTAGTTCGAATTAGTCAACATCGAATGATTGGTTATGTTGTCAAAATGATGCAGCACTCTGTTGTTGCCGTCAGTGTCGTTCCACGGCTGACCTGCAAGACGACCGTCGCCATCATTTGTCATAGGATTCATCGGCGAGCTATAACTAAAAGTTCCTGCTCCACTGCCAGACGTCGTTCCGCGATTGATGTCTCGTTTGTATTTACTGTAACCTGTAAATCCGTTTCACAATTATCAGTTCGGAAAAAGCCCGCCGGCCACAAAATAAAGTAAATCGGACGTCCCCAGCCGTCAACGAATTGCGGAAAGCCGTCATCCGGATCGTACGCAACTTCACTATCGGAAAACATGCCTGCGCCCACGGGATCTGCCATAACTATCATGTACAATAATTTACCACATGGATTCTTTGTTGCGTCTATCTTGGTAGCTTTTGACGCGAACATTGACGTTACAGAAGGCAACGTTTCACTGCCAAACTTTTTCAAATCGCTAAGGCGATCAGGCATTTCGTGGCGAATAAGCATTCTTAATGCGTTAAGCTTTGCCTCTGCCACTTGTTTCTTATTTTTGCCAGTCGTATCGCCGATGTCGACTTTACGATACTGATACGAGGCATACTGCTTCATGATAACGCGATTGATTTTCTCAATCGTAGCGCGTGTACGCGCTGCGGCAGCCGCATTACGAGCAGAGCCAACCGCGCTGAGCGTCAAGCCCGCCAGCATGGTAATAATCATCACCACGACGAGCATTTCAATAAGAGTAAATCCATTGCGCTGTTTCATGAAAAACCTCAATTGAGTATTATGAACCACGTTTCCTTATCAATAATAGCCCAGCCAAACTAGTCAGCCAAATCTTCAATGTCGCCAAAGTTGGTCTGGTTATCAAACGCATTGACATTTCTGACAGCTGTGCTTACATCGCCGCCAGCGCCATATTTGCCGTCCAAACCAGGAGAAATAATCTGGAATCGTTTCTCGCCATACCAGACGCTGCCCTTTTTATATGGGGCTATTGAATCCGAATCCGAAGCGTCTGGTTTATAAGATCCACTATAGGACGTAGTTCCACCGCTAATTTTCGCTCTGAAATATACGTAAGGCGAACCGCCCGTCTTGGAGGTATAGGTTGCCAAAGTCCCAGAGACCGTTCCAAACTGAGCAGGGTTAAAATCATAAAGAGGCGCATTGCGCGGCGTAGTTGTATCCCCCGCAGTCAAATCCGGATTTTTTGGGTTTTTGCTAAAACCAATGGGACGCCCGTCTTTAATCGGTCCGCCCAGCCAGAAGACGAGAGCGTTGCCAGGATTGATGCCTGTAACGTTCAAATTGGTTGCTCTTGGATACGCTTTAGCCAAATGACGCTTTATCGCAGTCTGATCCGTTCCGTCTGGCGGATATTCTCCATACGTGGTTTTGTACGCTTCCAGAGCCATTTCCAGCTGTTTGAGTTCAGCGGAAATCGCCGCCTTCTGGACGCGCGCTCTGACTGCAACCATTGCCCCTGACATGAGCGCAGCCAAAATGCCAATAATCGCAATTACCGTCAGCATTTCTACCAACGTAAAGCCGAAACGAGTTAATGACGAATGTTTCATGATAAGTTAAATTAAATCCTTGGTATTGCGAACGGAAAAGCCAAGAGGAGAGAAGCGCAAATCTGGCGTTTCTCTCTTCTGGCTTGTAATATTTTTTCTCAGCCGGACAGTTTGCTGATCAAGCTGATCAACGGCATGAACAACGAAATAACGATAAACCCGACCATACCGCCGAGGAAGATAATCAGCAACGGTTCCATCAAGCTCATCAACGAGTCCGTCAAAACGTTGACTTCGTCGTCAAACGTATCGGCGACCTTGTACAACATTTTATCCAATTCGCCGGTTTCTTCCCCTACGTCAATCATGTTAACGACCATGTCGTCCATAATCTTTTGTCGGAACTTCATCATGTAAAGCAGCAATCCAATTGGACCTCCGCAGAAGAAGCACCACCAAAAGATCGCAATCGGATGAATTGGCGGAACGGCATTCTCTTTGATAGGCTTGGCAATGGACTCGCCTTGACGAATCGCTTCCAAAATTTTGTCAAACAACCTTTCGAAAACGCCGTTGCCGGTCGTTTCTCGAGTAATGGTAATCGCTTCGATAATCGGAACGCCGGAGCTGACCAGCGTACCCAAGGTTCGCATGGCGCGGGCGACTGCGTTCTTTTCTACAAGCTGACCAAACACCGGCATCTTCAAGGTGAACAGGTTCCAACCAAACCGGCAATAGTCAAACTGGTTCATCATCTTGATTAACAACCAAATGCCGACTGGGACTGCAATCAAAATCCACCAGTAATAAAGGAACATGTTGGATACGAAAATCAGCCACTGCGTCATCACCGGCAGGGTTGTGTCGAAGTCTTCAAAAATTTTGATAAACTTCGGAATGATGAACACCATCAAAAACGCCAAAATGCCGACCGAGAACATAACAACGCAAACAGGATACGTTAATGCGCCTTTGATTTTTCTCTTTAACGCTTCGCTCTTTTCGGTAAATTCTGCAAGACGCTGCAAAATGATTTCCAATGCGCCGCCCGCTTCACCGGCTTTAATCATGTTGACGTACAGTCGGTTAAACGCCTTTGGGCATTTGGCCATCGCTTCTGACAGCGTCGCGCCGCCCTCGATTTCGTCAATGACGTCTATCAAAGCGTTTTTAAGCGCGCCTGGCTTTGCCTGACCTTCCAGAATTTTCAAACTCCGTAAAATCGGCAAACCAGCATCCTGCAAAATGGAAAGCTGACGTGTAAATGTACACAAGACTTTCGACTTCACACCGGCAAGCGTAAACGTTTTACCCTTTTTACTGCCTGAAGCAACGGCTGCTGTTTTGCGTTCTTTTCTGACCGATAACTTGGTCAGATAGTAACCCATGTGTTTTATGGTAATTGCAGCTTCGTCTTCGTTTACAGCTTCGACGACGTCTTTTATTTCCTTACCAGAAGCGTCCATCGCTTCAAATTGATAAGTCGGCATATTGCATTTCCTTTGTGTATAATCGTTGAAATATTTGATAAAGTATCTTCAACGATATTATAATGTATTTAAGAGCAAATTTCAAACCGGATTTCAGATTTTCTATCAAAAAAAAGGAAAATTTCTTAAAACGAGTCAAAATCCCCCCTATTATCGATAAAAATAACCAAAACTGCCCAGTCTAAAACACCTAACATTGTTTCATTATACAAACATTGAAAAAATATTGAACACCCCTCATGTTCAAATTTTGTACATAATTCAAAAAATTTTTTAAATTTATAAAAACACTTAATAGTTGCAACTCTCTCACTATTTAGAATTTTAATACTTACAAAGCAATAAGCATTCGCTGAACATTTGGTCATTCCGGCAAGTCCGCGCCTGAGAGCTGCCGGCTCTTAACCGCCAGCTATTAGCTTGAGCGTTCGCGGGATAAGCTAAAAGCTGGGAACCAGGAGCTATTCGCTAACTTGCAACCAAAGGCGCGCAGTTACCGTATAAGCCGCATTTTTATAGTAAAGCCTGGGGCTGAAGTAAAATAAAAAAATTTTTTAAAATAATCGGGAATTCTATTGACAATCCATAATTGATGGATTACACTAATAATATAAAGAGGATATTTCTGGAAAAGAAGAACGTCCCTTGTTATTTTTTGAGAGGTTTTTCGCAGCAAAAACACTATACTTTTGTAGTCAACGTTGGGCAAGCGTCAGACAAATGCGTCGATACTTTCTCGGTTCTTCATCCAGAACACAGCGGGGAAACGCCCCATTCAATAAACCATGAGCGCTTCTGAAGAATCTTCGCAAAACGCGGAATTTAATCCATATCGAGTTTGGCTTGGAATTCCAGCTAACAAACTGCCTGCTGACCATTACAGTCTTCTGGGTCTGGAAACGTACGAGTCCGATCCGGACGTTATCGAGTCCGCAGCGGACAAGGTTATGGCATTTGTCAAAACGTTTCAAAGCGGCAAATATTCCAAGCAGTCACAACAGTTGTTGAACGAAATCGCAGCAGCTCGAGTTTGTTTGCTCAACGAAAAAGCCAAGGCGGAATACGACGCCAAACTTCGCGCTAAAGAACCGCCGTCTTCGCCGTCACAATTGGGAATGGTCGCCCCGCCGCCGATTATTGGCGGGGGCGCGGTTCCGCCCGTTCAGGCTGCAGCTTTTGATTTTTCATCTTCCAATAAAAACAGCGCTCATGGAAAGTCTAAACAGGACAAGAAAAAAGGCGGCGGCGCATACGTCAAAAAAGGATCGTCCCGAAAGACCGCCGCTCCAATTCCATTCTGGATTTGGGGAGCGGGCGCGGCGGCGTTAGCGGCAATCGCTCTGCTCGTCTTTTTTGGGCTTTCCAGCTCCCATAAACCGTCCGATACAGAAATAGCTCAAAACGACTCAGACGTTACAGGTTCTGACGTTACAGACGATCAGAATCCTAATGTTGCAATTGTTGACGCTAACGACGCAAACGCCTCAAGCGACGCTGACAAGAGCGCTAATAACGCTGCTGACACAGCAAAAGACGCAGACAGCGCAGACAGCGCCAATAAAGACGCATCCAATGCTGCGACTGACGGTTCCGCCAGCGCTCAAAACGCTCAGCAGGAAACAGTTACTCAACAAAACGAAACGGACGCTGTCGATAACGCCTCCGATGGCGTTGAGAATGAAACCGGAACTGACGCAGACAACGAGCAAAACGACTTTGCTCTTCAGGAAGCGACCGCCGACACCGTCAACGACTTGGATCCCGTTTATAAAACGGAAGAAGAACGGGAAGCAGCTCTCAAGGCAGCGGCGGCAAAAGCCAATACGCCGGCAGCTGCGTCTACGGCAAAGCCTGCCGCAGCGCCTGTCAAGCGAACAACCCATACTGTAACAGGATTTCCGTTCCCCTCTGCAACCAAGGCGGGAGATCGACACGTCATTACCGTTGACGATGTCGAGTACGCTTTTCGATGGTGCCCGTCCGGGACGTTTACCATGGGGTCGCCGTCCAGCGAACCGGGAAGAAACGCCAATGAAGTCGCCCATTCCGAAACAATTCCCACCGGCTTCTGGATTTTGGAAACAGAGGTTACTCATGCCATGTACGACGAACTGATGGATTTGCCAGCCCCCTCGGCAGCTCTTAAAGATCGTCCTGTATCTAACGTATCCTGGGATAAATCGCGGAACTTCTGCGATCTGCTGTCCCGAATTACAGGTCAGAACTTCACCCTGCCAACAGAAGCTCAATGGGAATACGCTTGCAGAGCGGGGACAACGTCAGCGTACAATTTCGGAGCGGACTCAGCAAGTCTTTGCAAGAATGGGAACTACAGCGACCAATCGCACGCAGAAGTTGCCGCTCCGACTCCGGAAACAACCAAAGACCTCGCTCATAGCGACGGCTTTGCAAGAACCGCGCCGGTAAAATCGTTCCCGCCCAATGCGTGGGGACTGTACGATATGCACGGCAACGTCTTTGAATGGTGCCTGTATCCGTGCAATCAACCATTGGAAGAAACGCCTAATCCGCTTAAACACGTTCGCCGCGGAGGCGGATTCCATTCCTCGTTGGCAACCTGCCGAAGCGCAGCCCGGTATTCTCAGTCGTCTGCAGACGACCAGTCCGGGTTCAGAGTCGTGTATCGCGGCAACGCTCTTCCGAAACCTCCTGAAAAGGTCGCTCGAAAAGTTGAAGCGGATAAAACGCGCATTGACGGCGATATTCGCAAGCCCGGTCGAACTCCAGGTCAGCGAGCGGAAGTCAAAGTCGGAGACGTTGCGTTTATTTTCCGTTGGTGCCCGCCAGGGACTACTCTCGTCTATCGTTCTTCATCAAAGGATGTTGCCATTTCGCAAGGGTTCTGGATGCTCGAAACGGAAGTAACTCAACAAATGTATGAAAAAGTTACCGGGAAAAATCCGTCTCAGTTTGTTGGGAAATATAATCCGGTTGAACAGGTTTCCTGGACGGACGCTCAGCTGTTCTGTCAGCAGCTTTCCCAGCGGCTTCCCTCTCAAATGGGAAAAGTAGAATTTTTCCTCCCGACTGAAGCTCAATGGGTTTACGCAGGCCGCGCTGGCAAGCTGCAAAAGTACGTTACAGGAGATTCTCTTTCCGTCAAAGACGCTAACTGTCACGCAGAAATGCCGTGTCCCGGCGAGTCGCGCGGAAAATACATCGCCTCAACGCTTCCAACCGGCGCTTACGCTCCAAACGCTTGGGGATTATACGATATGCACGGCAACGTCGGCGAATGGTGCTTTGACCGCTATGACGCCCAACATCGCGCCAAACGAAGCGCCAATATGTTCTTCGACCCCGTCGGCGCGCCGGTTGGAACTGCCCGCATTGTACGAGGCGGAAGCTGGTTCTCGCCATACGAATTCTCTCGATTCATGACGGGATTCTATTCAACAGCCCCTGAAACGGCAACGCCAAAAATCGGGTTCAGAATTTGCACTTTCCCGACGGGCGTTTCATATAACAACACGGAACAAATCGACGGCGACCTTTCAGGATTGTTTGTCAGCCAGCCTCAAGCTGTCGATCTGCCTGAAAAGACTTCGGAACAGTATGAGACTCTGATGACTCTCCCGCCAACAGATTATCCGTGGGAGCTGTCCTCGTTAGGATTGTCCCAGTACAAACAGGGCGATACAACACTTGCGTTTATTCAGACGAACAAGAGCGTTGATAACGCCGAGTGGAAATTTCAAATCAAATCGAAGGACGGAGACTTGGACATTGCCCAGCTCAAGCGGGAAGGCAACTCCCTCATGTTCAGATTTACTGATATTTCAGGGTACGATATTGTACAAATGATTCGCAATACGATTCTGAAAATCAAAATCGGTTCCGACACACACCATTTAGCGCTTCGTAAACCGCATTTGATTACCGACAACAAATTCAACTGCTTTACCGGGAAGAAGTCATATACACCCAATTTGAAGTATCTTCCCAAAGGCAACCTGGTATTTTACGACATCGCTCCGCTGGATCATTCGCCCAAACCGTCGTTTTCCACCAGCTTTGCGGAACCGATTAACAAATCCGGGCATATCGCGTTCATGCTGGAAAACAAGCCGGTTGCCAACATTCAGTTTGATTTTGACTTGAACGCAGGGCTAAGGACTGACGTTGTTCTCAACAGCGACAAAACGTTTTTGACTCATTTAGCTATGTATACAAACAATTTGTCCAAGGCAAATTCGGCTTCAGCAGAGGCGGCTTCCAGACTGGCGGAAATCAAACGCAAGCTGCCGTCGGAACGGAACGCAAAAATGAGAGCAATCATGATGCAGGACAGCATTAAAGCCCAGTATCTTATTTGGGCGCACGAGTTCGCAAAGAACGCTGCTGCTGATACGCCTCTGCTGCATTTTGAAGTTTACATTGATTGCGAAGGAAGACGTCTGCCGTTAATTGTCATTGATCCAAAACTGGACGACGTTCCGCCGACATAATAATCAGGCGTTAATCAAATACAAAAACGCGGAGGCTTATATAAGCTTTCGCGTTTTTTTTGTTAAGCTATTTATTACGAGATTTCTAACTGATTTACAAACTGACTGTTACAGCGTCGCCAGAACGTCGAAAAATTTGGGGAACGTTTTGGACGTGCATTCAGGATTTTGAATGTCAACGCCGGGAATTCTCAGACCCGCCAGAGCAAAGCTCATCGCCATTCGATGATCGTTGTACGTCTCAATTACAGCGGACTTATACTGGTTTACCGGAAGCGGATAAACCTTCAAGCCGTCTGGGTATTCCTCAACTTGCGCGCCGAATTTTCTCAGTTCCGTACAGACGGCGGCAATGCGGTCAGTTTCCTTAACTCGCATGTTGGCAACGTTGGTAATTGTCGTGGGAGAATCGGCAAACAGAGCGGTAACCGCCAACGTTTGGGCAGTATCGCTGATGTGGTGCATGTCAACTGTAACGCCATGAAGCTGTCCGTCGTTTTGAACAAACGTCGCGTTATCCTCTTCCCAGACTTTACAGCCCATCTTCTCCAAGCAATCGACAAAGCGAATGTCGCCCTGTAACGCGGAATGGGTCAAACCGTTAACGCAAATTCGTCCGCCAACAATTGCCGCTGCGGCAAAGAAATAGCTCGCCGCCGACGCGTCCGGTTCAATCGCGTAAGTCGTTGAACGATACTTCTGCCCGGCGGGAATGACAAACCGACTTTCTGACGGCTGTTCGACTGTAACGCCAAACGCCTTCATTACTGCGGCTGTCATATCGACGTACGGACGGGAAACGAGGTCGCCGACGACTTCAATTTCCGCATCGTTTTCAAGCCCGGCGCCCGCCATGAGCAGAGCGGATAGATATTGACTTGAAATGTTTCCAGCAACTGTCGTTTTCCCTCCGCGTTTGGAGCCGTGAACCCGAATCGGGGGAAACGTCTCGTTTTGGAGATACTCAATTTGAACGCCCCATTGACGCAAGGCGTCAACCAGATCGCCAATCGGGCGCTGACGCATTCGCTCTACGCCGTCTAAAACGAACGAGCCGTCAGAGTGAATCGCCGCGCCGGTGAGAAATCGAATGCTCGTCCCGCTGTTGCCTAAAAACAGGTCAGCAGACGCCGCAGGAAAGAACCCGCCGCAGCCGTGAACCGTTGCTGTACACGCCTCTAAATCGTGTTCAATTTCCACGCCCATGAGTTTGAGAGCTTCCCGCATATACTGGGTGTCGTCGCTTGCCAGAACTCCCGTCAGCGTCGACGTCCCTTGAGCCAACGCGGCTGTTACAAACGCTCTGTTGGTTATACTTTTCGACCCCGGAGGGGTTACAGCGCAATCAAGACGATGGGTAATCGGCGTTATAAGCATGAGCGTAAAATTGGTTAAGGTTGAAATTTGAGGACGAAAGCGTTATTTCTTTCGCCATAGCTGATCCATGGGAAAATCAATTTTCGACCGGATTTGCTCTAAAAAGCGTTTGGCGTCAACCGGGTAGCCGGCTGTCGGTTCCAGACCGGGAACTTTCTTTTGCCAGTATTCGTTGAGCTGGTTCATAAACAGTTCCCGCAAATACTTGCAGGCAATCGACGCCAGCGCCGCCGGCGGAGAGCAGTCGCTTTTCGCCTGAAAATGAATTGTCCGAACGTATCCCTGCCACGTAAAGCGGTACGAACTGATACTCTCCGACTGCTCCAGTATTTCTACGAAATCCGGACTTGCTTGTTCGTCTTGCTTCTCGCAATCGTCAAAAAGCGAAAGCTGACCGAAATTGTCTTTCTCACTTTTGCTTTTAAAGCTCTGCTGTTCGGACGACTCGTTAAAACAGTCGTTGAGCAAATCCGCATAGAAATTCCGCCCGCCGTGCTTGTCACACCAGACGACGGTTTCTCCAGGACAGTTTTTCAACGCGAATTTCAGCAGATTGAGCGTCGTTTTGGAAAGGAGCGTCGATTTATTGCCCAACGCGTCGCATTGAGCGTTAAATCGAGCAGGAAAGACAACGTCTGAACGCAAATCCGTCAGATGAATTCCCGATTCTTCCTGAATCCGTTTGAACGCAGCTGTCGTTTCGTCCAGATAAGATTTGTCAGCGTCAATCGGGAGCGGAGTCGATTCCGGAACTTCCCACGATGGAAACTGATATGCTTGATCGTTACATATTCTCAGCGCGTTAAACAAGTCTGAAAACGAGGCGTTTTCTGCAATTCGCCCCAAACTTCGCAGAGCCGACAACAGAGCGTATTCCAGATGTTTTAACCCCGCAGTATCGCGTCCCTTATAGAGTTTTTTGGAATCGTCCAGAAGAAAAGAACCCTGAGCAGACTTGAGAGCTTTTTTATTGTTCGCCTGACAGACAACCGGGCGCAGACGATTGTACATTTCCGTTCCGCTCAGATCGCGGTCGGCAGTCCAAACGGAAACGGAAATAACCAGCGGCCCCAAATTGGGACCGTACCCGGCTTCGTCTGTACCCAGTATAAACATGGTTACAAATCCATGCAGATTTTTTATAAATCAAAGTTGCGTTCTGAAACGCCGGCGACCAAATCGACAAAGTCGCGATTGGAGTTCATTCTGCCCAGTTTCATGGTCAGCTGTTCCATGGCGTCGATCGGATTGGCGCCGGAAAGCGTTCTGCGCAACATTGTCGCCGCGTGCAAATAATCCGGCGGAAGAAGCATTTCTTCCCGGCGGGTGCCGCTTTGCGTAATGTCGATAGCCGGCCAAATTCGACGATCCGCCAAGCGGCGATCGAGAACCAGTTCCATGTTTCCAGTGCCTTTGAATTCCTGGAAAATCAGTTCGTCCATGCGGCTGTCGGTATCGATAAGAGCCGTTCCGACAATCGTCAAAGAACCGCCTTCTTCAAAGCTGCGGGCTGTCGCAAAAAGCTTTTTAGGAATGTCCATCGCCTTGACGTCAACGCCGCCGGACATGGTTTTACCGGTATTGCCGACCCACTTGTTAAACGCTCTGGCGAGACGAGTAATCGAGTCTAAAAGGATAAAAACGTCCTTGCCCATTTCCGCCAAACGCTTGGCGCGTTCAATAAGAAGCTGTGACAGACGGACGTGACTTTCGATGTCGCGATCCAAAGAGCTGGCAACGACTTCCCCGTTAATAACGGCGCGTTTCATGTCGGTAACTTCTTCGGGGCGTTCGTCAATAAGAAGGACAAAGAGCTGAACTTCGGGATAGTTGGTAGCAATAGCTTGCGAGATCTGCTGCAGAAGAATGGTTTTACCCGTTCGCGGAGGAGCGACAATCAGAGCGCGCTGACCTTTTCCCAACGGGGTAAGCAGGTCCATGACTCGCGTGCTAATTGGTTCCTTGCCTGTTTCCAGCTGATACCACTCGTGCGGCGTAACGGGGGTGAGGTCTTCAAAGCGTTTGATGTTGATGTAATCGTCCGGGTTTCCGCCTTCTACAGTGAGAAGCTCTTTGACTCTCGGACCCTGATCGCGGCGTCCTGGTTGAATCATGGCTGAAAGAGCAATACCTTCTCGCAGACCGTATTTTTCTATCATCGAACCGGGAACGAAGGGGTCAATCAAGCGGCGCGTGTACGTTACTTCGCGATTGCGGATAAAGCCGTAGCCGTTCGGATGCATCTCCAGAATGCCGCTGACTTCAATCGGTTCGTAATCGTCATGATCCTCAAAGGGATCCTGAGCTGCAATCGGCTGATTGCTGCTCTGATTGCGCGGCGTATAATTGCGTTTTTGATTTTTGAAGTTGTTGTTGAAGTTGTTGTTGTAAGAATTTCTACCGCGATTGACGTACCCATTTGAATAATGGCGTTGTTGCTGTTCTCCACCGCCCATTTGTCCGTAGGGTCTTCTTTCCTTCATGTTCATAGTTGTTAATGGATGTTGCGCCGTCTAAAGAAATACGGCTATTGAAATAATGGAACGCTTGTAGGATTTCAGTAACCAATGGCTTAGAGGTTTCTATACAAGTTGTTGTATAATCCCGAAAGAATAACCATTAATTTCTGAAAGAACAATTTCAGCTTTTCCTGTTCTGACCAGATAATTGTATGCGGACAGAATAGAGAAAAATCACAATTCCAGGAATACGAAAAAATTAATGAGAATAAGAGTTCTCATTAAATGACACCCGCCCGATGGAGCAGACGAGTATCTAATTCTACGCTTCAATATAGCAAAAACTAAATCTTTGTCAAGGGGGATTTCCTGACAGATAAAAAGAAAAGTCAGGGGCGCTTGTTTTACTAAAAACATGACAGCGCCCCTTTGATCCTTACAAGATGAAAAATCGTTATAATACGAGACTTTCCAGTAACATACGCATCTTCCGCAGCTCCACAAGGTGGTCTGCGTCGGTCTGTGGAACGATGTCAACGCTTAACGCGCGCTTGTATCCGATTTTATCCAGCTGATTAATCAGCTTTCCAAACTCAAAGTCCCCCTGCCCGACTTTGGTCTGGTAAACGCCCTGTTTGGAATCGCGAAGCCGAACGTGGTTGACAAACGGCAAAAGCGATTCCATAAGCTTGGACTGCATCGCTTCGCCCAGATAGTAACTCGGATCAAGAGCGATCATCAAGCCGTGAGTCCGATTGCAAAAACCGAGCGTCGTCTGCAAATCTTCGGAAATGCGCCCCTTTTCAGTCAAAATGCTTACTACGCAGCCGGAAATAAACGCTTGTTCCACGGCGAATTCCAAACGCTCCACCTCTTCGTTAAAAGGAAATCCCAGCGGAGAAGACCTCAAAACCAAAGTAACAATTCCGTTCATTTTCGCCAGCTTGCAGCACGCCTTGAACTGAGCTTTAAAATCCTGTTCCGATGGTATATCAATACTGAAAACAGACGGCGTCATGCGAGTTATGGCTCGAAATTGCGCCGCGACCTCGTCAAAACGATTGAGAACGTCAGACGGTTTAATAACCCCGCCCTGTTCGTAAATAAACGTTTCCAGATAGGCAAACTCCTGTTCGGCTAACGCGTCAACAGCTTCGCTCAAAGAAGCGTTCGGGAAACACTGCGTTGTTGCTGATATGTACACTCTATACTCCTGATTATACGATTGTTGGCGAAATACTAAAAGCGAATCGGAGAACGTTTGTTCATGGACGCATCATTCCAAAGCCGGAATAATTTGTAATCGCCTTAAACGCCCTTTTCCGTCGCTTGCTCAAATTACGAATTCCGCATTAACGATACTATTGTACCATAAAATCAAAAATTTTTCAATTCTATTATTAATTCTATTGAAAAAGTATTTACAAAAAACTTTTTTAGATTAAAATAGGTTTAATAGGAAATTTAGAGCAGTTTGCTGTCAGTTGACGTTTTTTGGAAAAAGAAATTGTTATGGTTTTGCCCTATTCACGCTCTTGGACATTAACATTTCTTTTTTTCCAAATAAAAACGGTTCATCCGACAAGTTGGTACTTGAGCTAAAAAGCAAGGGTTTTTCCGTTCCAAAGTATTTTTAAACACGAAACACACGAAATACACGAAAAGAAATTTTAGAAAAATCTTTCGTGCTTTTCGTGTTTAAAATCCAATGATTTACGAATGAGGATTGAATTGTTAATTACCAAAAAGGCTTTTTCGGAAGCATAACCTCGTCCACTCGCCCGCGCGGCTTCGCGCTCCGTTTAATCCGTCAAATCCGTGAACGGACTGACCTGCGGAAACACTAGGCGCCAACTTACCGGAAGAGCCATAAAAACCTTAAACTATCAGAGTCATCCTTTAACCCGTTTAACGCTATGAGCGCAGATAATTGTAATAACGTCAATCCGATTGACATTCCCATGAATGCGGAAATCCGTTCTAATGCTTCAATACATCCAAGCGATTCCATTTCCAATAAATACATTCTTGTTCCCGTAAAGTCAGGTTTTTGGAAGTATCTTCTCATAGGAATGATTCTTCTTTTGCTGCTTTTCTCGCTAACATGCAACTTGACGTTTTGGGGAATGATAACCGATTCAATCAAACCTTCGAAATACGGCATTCAAGAGAAATTTTACTCTGGCGATGAATCAGGTTCAGATAAAATCGCGATTATCAGCGTAATCGGGACAATTGAAGAAGGCGAGGATTACAAAGACTACATTGACTCAGCCATGAATGATAAAGACGTTAAAGGCGTCGTTTTGCGAGTCGACTCTCCTGGAGGAACGGTAACCGGGTCAGACTACATTCTTAACCGACTCAATCAGCTTCGGAAAAAGAAGCCAATTGTCGTCAGTATGGGCGGATTGGCATGCAGCGGCGGTTACTACATTTCCATGTGCGTTGGAAACGAAAAGGACTCTATTTTTATTGAGCCAACCGGCTGGACGGGGTCAATTGGCGTTATCATTTCCCGATACGACGCCTCGGAACTGTTCAATAAAAAACTGGGCGTTTTTGAAGACCCGATTACAAGCGGTCCCAATAAGGCGATGGGATCTCCACTTATTCCGCTTTCTGATGAACATCGAAAGATTTTCCAGGATTTGGTCGATGATGCTTTTATCCGATTTAAGGATATTATTAAAGAAGGACGTCCTCGATACGCTAAAAATCCCCAGGAATTGGACGACTTGGCAACAGGTCAGGTTTATTCCGCCAATCAGGCTCTCAAACTGGGCTTGGTTGACAAAATTGGATTCCTGGACGACGCGGTCGAAAGGATTTGCGATTTGGCGCATATCTCTCAGAAGACCGCTAAGGTTGTAAAATACACTAAAGAAGCTTCCTTCAAAGACATGCTGTTTTCAATTCAGCAAGGAGACAAACCCTGCGTTGTCGAAGACGTTAAAAAGGTTATCAATAAAGCCGCGTCGCCCAGAGCGTATTATTTGTGGCAGATGTGATTTAGGCAAGAGGGAATAGGCAAGAGTCAGTAGATTATACAGTTAGGAGTTAGGAGTGAGGAGTGAGGAGTTACGCAAAGCGCCCCACTAAGTACTATTCCCTACTCCCTATCCCCTACTGCCTACTGCCTCCGTGGGTTAAAACCCACGGCTACTGATATTGAACTGCTACGCAGTTCTAGCGGATGCGCTTCGCGCCTATCCCCTACTGCCTATCCCCTACTGCCTATCCCCTACTGCCTATCCCCTACTGCCTACTACTCCCATGCCAGAATATTCCGCCTATCAACAGAAGGTCATTCATCGTTATTACGAAAACCTCGACGCCATTTCCCTTCAAAAGCTCAGCGAACTGGTTGCTGACTTGTATCTGTCCGAGGGAAAGAAACGCCAAAAGCTGTGGGAACGCGCTCGCGCCGCAATGACAAACGCTCGCGTTCCCGCCAGCCGAATTGACGCTATTATCGAAAGCGACTCTCCCGAAGCCCTCGCCAAACTGGTCAGCGAATTGAGCGGAAAAGGCTGAAATTATTTTGAGTTTGAGCTCGGGATTAAAAAAAGCGGCGCGTAAACGCCGCTTTCGATTTATACTAATCTGTTTAACAGCAAGAGATTTCTATTTTTCAACCTTGCGAATGACGATGTTGCGGATTTCGCCCGTTGTGTACCAGGTTGCGAATCCGAACGGTTCGATCGGCTCGACTTCCATGCGGTTGCTGACAGTTCTGTCTTCCATGTCGACGGTTGACTGCTTCTCGCCGTTGATGTAAACGACCAGCTCTTTCTCGGTGATTCTCAATTTAACGTCGTACCAGACGTTGTTTTTGAAATCGTAGGTAAACGCTGAACTGTTTTCGTCCGCGGAGAAGCCGTCCAGGCAGGAGAATCCGCACAGCGAGCCGCCCCAGCCGCCCAGAACGAATCCGAAACATTTGTCTTTGTACGGCATAACCGCCAAGCCGAAAAAGTCGTTGCCGTCAACGCGGCGCGCCTGATAGGTCAGCTCGTAGTTGATTTTGGGAACGAGTCCGTTGTACTTGATTCCAGACCCGGGATTCCCTGCAGGCAGCTGAATCGCCCCGTTGACAACCTTCGGCGCAGGCGCGGAATCGAAATCGTATAGCGTAACCTGAGACCAGTTTTTCAGCGTCCCGTCAAAAAGAGATTTTTCTTTGACTTTAGCAGCAGCGCCGTCCTGCGCCTGATAGACGCGAACGTAGTCGAATTCGTATTTTACCGGGAAAATAGAATCGTCAATTCCCTTTTGACCGCCCCAGCCGCCGCCGATTGCCAGGTTGAGAATCAAATAATGCGGCAAGTCAAACGGACGCCCCAGCGAGTCAAACTTATCCAGTTCGATGGTATAATATTTCTGGTCGTCAACAAAGAAATCCATTTTGTCTTTCGTCCATTCAACCGCGTAGACCGCCATGCGATCTTCAATGCCTTCCAGGCGAATGTTCGCCCCTTTTTGAATGTGCCAATCCTTGTTTCCCTTGGCGTGAACGGTGGCGTGAACCTGAGTCGGATTGAAGCCGACGTATTCCATGATGTCGATTTCACCGCAGGCGGGCCAGCCGATTTGATGGATGTTTTCTCCCAGCATCCAAATGGCGGGCCACGTCCCGACGCCCTTGGGCAGCTTGGCGCGGACTTCAATTCTGCCGTACGTCCAGCTGTGACGTCCATAAGTTGTGATGCTGCCGGAGGTGTACTGCGCCTTCTTGCCGTTTTCTTCAAAATCCTCTTTGAACGCTTCGATGGTCAATTTGCCGTCTTTCTGGTAGACGTTCTTTAATCGGTTTTTTGTATAGAACTGTTTTTCGCCGTTGCGAATAAACCCGTATTCGTACGTCCAGTCCGCAGGATTAGGCAAGCCTGTCCCGTTGAACTCGTCATGCCAGACCAGTTTGAGCGTCTGACCGTCAGAGGATTTCACCGTTTGCGGGACAGTCTGTTCCGCCTGAACGGAACCAGCAAGTAAAAGCGTTACAGCGCTGACAACAAGCGCAAGCGTTCGATAAATTTGTGTGCGTTTCATGGTTAGTGGTTAGTGAATAGTGGTAAGTGGTAAGTAGTTAGTAGGCAATAGGCAATAGGCAGTAGGCAGTAGGGAATAGCGCTTAGTGAGGCGCTTTGCGTAACTCCTCACTCCTCACTCCTCACTCCTAACTGTTTAACCTACTGCCTACGCCCTAATCCCTATTTACGCAAATGGGTCGTCTTCGCCGGCCTTTTCTTTTTCTTTCTCAAGTTGTTCCTTTTCTTTTTCCTGTTTGGCTTTCTCTTCCTTCAGCTTCGCTTTCTCCTCATCTGTCAAAAGCTGCAGTTCCATTGGAGCGTCTGAGGGTATGGGCGAGTCTGTATAAGACAAAGTCAGGGATTCTTTATTGCTGATAACCACTTCTACAGTCTTTTTGTCCGGGTCGCAGACAATTTGGAAAGCCCCAATGGGATTCTTGCCCTGATACTTCCAAACTCGACCTGTAGCTTTATCAACAAACAGGAATTCAAAATCTGAACGGCTCGTATTATTCTCTCGAACTTGTCGATTGCACCCCAAAACGAGGAACGGCGAACTGCACGGGAGATCATAATACAAATACTGATCGCTGACCAGCAGCGGTTCTTTCCACAGAGGTTTCCCGTCGCGGTTGAATTTGTAAATCTTCGCCTTGGGCAAATGCAAACCTCTGGTTGGAGAGAACTGTTTGCAGCTATTTCGCTGCTTTCTGGTATACCCGAAATTGGAGCGAACGATGAGATAAAAATCTCCCGGCGAATTGACGTCTGGCAGAACGTCAACTCCGTCAAAGAAATTCTTTGCCATGCTTTCATTATAATTTTCCGGCAGAAGGTCTTCCGTTCTTCCTTCTCGACTTTGTCGACGAATTCGTTCCTCTCGTTTTTTGGGATCGTTCTTTTCTTCCTCTTCGTATTTTTTATTCTCTTCTTCTATACGAGTTTTAAGTTTTTTGACGTCTTCAACAATTTTATCCCGTTCTTCCTGCGTCATGACTTCAAAAATATCTTCGAGAATGATTCGACCAGTTTCACAGTCGATAATCTGAACCTGACCTTTGAAGCCAGCAGAACGACACAGGAAATTCAACTTCTTAACATAATTCTGCGTTTGATTGCTCTCTGTATCCAGTTCCCAAAGAACCTTCTGCTCCCGAAGAGAACAAAGCTTTAATCGCGTAAACGATTGATGCGTTGTATTATTTATTGCCGACTCGGAACAAATAACGCCCAGAGACGATATCGGCGTAAAAGAATACGGAACGCGAATCGTCGCTTCATGATTTCCCGTATAAATGGAATATTGTTCTCCACGGACTTCAGGAGGCGTAGTCGTTCGGACTTCCCCAGGCGAAGACGGACCGTTTTGAGGTTTAGAGAAAAATACGTTTTCGGCGCTGTCAAGGGTTTTATAATTTTTGGACGTATAAAGATATTCATTATCGATATACACAATAGCTTCGTGTTTCTCGAATTTCCGGCTCCATCTCATTCTTCCGGTCGCAGCGTCCAAAGCCGCAAAAGCGCCGTCTTCCAGCTGAACGATAACAATATTGCCGTAAACGCCGCTGAATTTGTTAATCTCTCCATTTCTGGAATCTGGCTGATTTGCCTTTCGAATCAGAACGTACGGATTCTGATCTTCATCTCCCAGCTTTTCCTGTTCAAAATCCTTCGACCATAAAAGTCCAGGACGAACAAACAAATTAATGGCTGACATCTGACCGTTTCTTTCAGGAATAAAGAACAAATGCTCTGCCGAAGACCAGGGAGCTTCATAATTTATATCTGAATCGGATCTGTAATAAACATATCGCGCCTGCTGAGAATTCTTCTCCGGCGTAATAACAGCCTTGTTCCGTCCATAGCGATCAAACAAAAACAGAGTTTGCTGAGAGCTGGAGATTTTGCGAATTGTCTCGCCGTCGAGAAAAGCGTTTTCGTTGAAAAACTGTTTTTTATTGTCTGAGCCATCGTGCGAACGATGAGCGAGTTAAAACCCCCAGATAGTCTGGGGTGGAGGTAAAACTTATAGTTTTGCCCAAAAAATAAAATCTCCTTACAATATTCATGCGGACCAACGCTTGAATATGAAAGGAGAAGTATGTCTATAGACAATTTAAGTTTAGCGCATACGGTATGGAATTGTAAGTACCATATCGTCTTTGCACCCAAGTACCGAAGGCAAGTCTTCTTCGGTGAAAAAAGAATGGAAATCGGAAAGATTTTAAGAAAGCTTTGCGATTTCAAACAAGTCACTATAGTAGAAGCCGAGGTGTGTCCAGACCATGTTCACATGCTCGTGGAGATTCCCCCAAAAATGTCTGTTTCTGGTTTTGTGGGATATCTTAAAGGCAAATCATCTTTGATTATTTACCAACGATGGGGAAATCTGAAATTCAAATACAGAAACAGAGAGTTTTGGTGTAGAGGCTATTATGTGGATACGGTTGGCAAGAATAAAGCCAAAATAGCCGAATACATCAGGAATCAACTCAAAGAGGATGAAGCGGTTGTCCAACTGACAATCGACTTCGACGAAGACCCGTTTACGGGTAGCTAGGGACCAAAGCAAGCGGTGGTCCGTTTTCGCCCTTGAGGAGGGCGGCTAGAATAGAGGGCTATTATCTGCACGTCTATGAAAAACCACCGGATTGTCTGGTGGATATTTATTCATGTTATAAAAAGTTTACA
>CACXSS010000049.1 GCA_902770245.1 uncultured Planctomycetota bacterium
GTTGTCGACAATCCGTCTTAACCTCGACCTGCTGGCGGAAGACCTAACGCCGCCGGAAACGCAAAGAGAGCGTCGAACGGCTATCAAACTGGAAACGGTTCGGAATGAATGTAAGCGATTGCAGAATTTGCTGGACGAGTTTTTGAACTACGCTCGAGCGCGGAGTATACAGCTTCGTCCGGGGAACTTAAACAACGTTGTTCAAAGCGTTTTGGACTTCTTTATGCCGGCGGCGGTGGAATCTGGAATTGATCTGTCGGCGTATCTTGCCAACGATCTGCCGTCGGTTATGCTAGACGACGAATCGTTTTATCGAGCGCTGCTCAATCTGTTAATCAACGCTCAGCAGGCAATATGTCATAGCGCGGAAAAGAACGCTCAAAAGGACGAAACCGCTCCCGAAAACGCAAAAGCGGAGAACATCGGAAGCATTATGGTTCGAACCAGCGCGGAACCGGAATCTGTTGTTTTGGAAATAATCGACAACGGTCCCGGAATGAACAAGGCGGTGGCTCAAAAATGCTTTGACGCGTTCTATTCGACAAAACGCGGAGGCTCCGGATTAGGGCTGCCGACGGTAAAACAAATTGTCGAAGCCCATAACGGCAAAGTGGAAGTCCAAACCGAGGAAGGGAAAGGAACCAGGTTCATTATAACCCTTCCTACGCTGACGAGAATAAGCTAAGACGCTGCAAACTATTTGTCGTCTACAAAGTAGACAATTTCGCAGTTCGGCAGAGCTTTTTTCAGTTTTTCCGCGCCTTCTTCCGTGATCTTTGTTCTGGAAATATGCAGCGTTTTGAGGGTTGTGAGCTGCTCCAGCGTTGCCAGGCTGGCATCGGTGATAACTGTTCTGCCCAGATGAAGGAACTCGAGTTTTTTCATTTGCGCCAGTTTTTCCACGCCGGCGTCTGTAACGCCTGTATTGTCAAGATTGAGCCATGTCAACTGCGGCATTTTGAGAATTGCGTCCATGACGCCGTCGTCAACTTTGGTTGAGTACAAATTGAGTTTACGGAGTCGGGGAGCGGCGCTGACGTTTTCAACTCCCTGATTTCCAACGGCGGTGGAGGAGACGTCCAAATCCTTTAGTTCTTGCATGGATCCAAAGTATTTCATACCTTTGTCAGTCAACTGCGTGGACGCCATGCGAACTCGCTGAACCTTTGGACATTGTGAAATAGAATAGGCGCAGCCGTCGCCCGTTTGAGTTTCCGAAATGAGAATCTGTGTAACGTCAGGATAGGATTTCAACGACTCCGCCCCCTTGTCGGTAAACTTCGTTTTATCCATTTTGAGAATGTTCATTCTCTCCTTGACAGGATGTTTTTTCAAAATTTCGTCTGCGTCGCCGTTTTCAGGAATGAACAGCGACTGAATGCTTCCTTCCGGCGGGATATCCGGAAGAAGCTGAATTGGGCTTTTTGTTTGTTCCGCAGGATCTCCAAAATACCGTGGAAAAAGCTTAAAACAAACAAACGCGCAAATTATGCTTAATAAAACAATAAGGATCTTTCTCATGACAGTTTTCTCTATCGCTTGTCTTCGGGGTTTGTATGATAAAAATATGCGCTATAAGCATCCATATTGACCGGAGTAACAATGTCTTCGGCTCTTCTGTTTTGTAAATCGTACTCCGGGTTTTGATCCAGCAGAAACGCCCAAACAACGATTCTGTAAATGGCGTATCCCAAAATAGACATCCCCAGAATCAACAGAAACAAAACAACGTAGTTATACGACGACAGCGACTCCGGGACAAGCCTGGAAGGCTTTTTGTAAACGATGTCATCGCTGTTTTCGCTTATAAATTTCATGACGGATTCCGGAATGGGGAAATTTATAAAGGCGTTGAGCGCTCGCTCCGTTTCAGAATAATTCATTAAGGAATTATCGTTGTCCATCAATGAAAGCTGAAGTTCATTATCGGAACCAAGATCAATGACCAATGGATTTGCGGCAATGGCGTCAAATGCAATGAGCGTTAAATTAAAATCGTTCTCAAAAGACGACAAGTACCAATAATTCAGATTGTTCTCGACAATGTCTCGAGTCTTTTTTCGGTTCAGGAAAATATATGCGCTTGACTGCGAGAGAATCAAATCGTCATTGGATTTATCTGCGCCTGATTTTTTAGCGTAACTTTTCCGGATAACGTTAAGCATTTTCGCTGAGTTGACAGTCGCGTCTTCGTTACTTTCGCTGTTTGCATCCGCCGCTTTTTTATCAGAATCGTTTGCAGCGTCAGCGTTCTTTTTTGTTGACGTTTTCGATCGTTGGTTTTCCGCATTTGCTGATTGACCTGGCTTGTCCTTTGGAATGGATTTTGTTTGAGAATCAATGGGAGCAGACGCTGCAATTGCATCTTCAGCAAACGCTTCAACGTTGAGAGAACTAAACGCGGTTATCAACGACAGGAATAATATAGTAAACCAGCCGCGTTGTAAAAAACGGATTGGTTGATTGCGGCAGGATTCAGGCGTGAACATGGACGATATGGGCAACGCCGGATTTTTCGGAACGTTTCGAAACGGTATGAAACATATCAAAGGGTTGTTGTTCCCTCTGAATTATTAGGTTGAAAACGCCATTTCACCTCCAGCGTTTCCAACTGCTGATTACTTATATTTTATCATAAATAATAAAAAACAAAAGACGTGTTTTTGAATAATCTCTAAAATTTTAATAAAAAATTTTAATTGTGTAAATTATTTAGCGGCAAAGTATTCAGTCAAGACGTCAGAGCGTTGAAAGATATTAAACAATAGAATTATACGCCTTTCAACAAGTCGATTGCCGACCGATTTTCCGAAGGTTTTTCTCGTCTGGCGGACGCTGGCGGGCTGAAGGAATTAGAACTCCTGAAATTTTCTGACATTTGAATATTTTTTCCCCCCCGCTTGCATTATAATTAAAATAGAGTACCATATAATAAAGAATGATTCCAGCTGAAAAGCCTAATATTACGAAACGTCTTCGTAATCGAATCACATTATACCATTATATACAATCTCAATCATGGAACCTTACTTCCAAAAATTATTTGCTGATCGTATTGGCGGCGCCAACTACGGCAAAGACACGTCAATTTATAAATTTGAAAAGATTAAGCGAGCCAAGCGCAAGGCGTTGGCTGACCATCCGGAACGCGAACTGCTCGATTTCGGCATTGGCGAAAACGACGAAATGGCTGACGTCTCCGTTCGCAAAGTCATGGCGGAAGAGATCAACAAGGTCGAAAACCGCGGCTATGCCGACAACGGAATTCTGGAATACAAACAGGCGGCGGCTCGATACATGAAGCGGGAATTCGGCGTTGAACTGGATCCCGTAACGCAGATCAACCACTGCATGGGAACAAAAACCGCCCTGGCGATGCTCCCGGAATGTTTTATCAACCCTGGCGACGTTACCCTCATGACGGTTCCCGGCTATCCGGTCGCGGCAACGCACACCCGCTATTGCGGCGGCGAGGTTTACAATATGCCCTTGCTGGAAGAGAACAATTTCTATCCGAATCTGGATAAAATTCCAGCAGACATCCTCAAACGCGCCAAGCTGATGGTTGTCAACTATCCCAACGCCCCGACGGGCAAAACCGCCACGCCGGAATTTTTTGCCGAGGTTGTCGACTTCGCAAAGAAGAACGAAATCGTCGTCGTTCAGGACGCAGCGCACATGGTTTTGTGCTACGACAAACCGGCGGTGAGCTTCCTCCAAACGCCCGGCGCAATGGACGTCGGCGTTGAGGTTCATTCCATGTCCAAGGGCTGGAACATGATCGGCTGGCGACTGGGCTGGGTCTGCGGCAACCCGCTGCTTGTCCGCGCCTTTGCAGATGTTAAAGACAACTCCGATTCCGGGCAGTTCATCGCGATTCAAAAGGCGGCGGTTGTCGCTTTAGACAACGCAGAAATTCCGGTTTACACTCGCAACAAGTATCAGCGTCGGCTTCGTAAGCTGGTCGCGATGCTCAAAGAGTGCGGATTCCAGGTCAAAATGCCGGAAGGCACCTATTTCCTGTACACGCCCGCTCCCAAGGGCATGAAAGGCGGCGTTACGTTCCCAAACGCAGAAGCGGTTTCACAATACCTCATTACGGAGCAGTCCATTTGCACCGTTCCGTGGGACAACGCCGGCGAATTCCTCCGCTTTTCAACAACGTACATTGCAGACGACGAAGCGGCGGAAGACCTGCTTATGGAAAAGGCAAAACAGCGCCTTCAGAATTTGGGGCTGATATTTTAGTAGTTGTTAGTGGTAAGTTGTAAGTAATCAGGACGCAAAGCATCTCAAAAAAACTTATCACTAACCACTAATCACTTTTCACTAACCACTAACCACATTTCACAACTATGAAACAGATCCTTTCATTGGCGCTGACGCTTATTGCAGCGTCTGTTTTAATCGGCTGCGGCGAAAAGGCGCCGGAAAAGCATTACGACACCGAAGCGGACTGCATGAAACGCGGCGATCCGTCTCAACAGGCGACTTGCTTGATTAAGCTGGCTAAAATGAAGAACACCGCCGGCGCAACCGGCATGGCAAGCGACCTGCTTTCCAAAGCGATTATGTGCTGCGATCAAATTGCCGACCCGTCGGAAAAGTCAACGTTGTTAAATGAAGCTGCTGAAGTTTACGGACTCATTGGCGAAAGCTTTGGTCAGCGCAACGCTCTGAAAAAAGCCAGCGACGCGGTCGCTCAGCTGTCAGATCCGGATCAGAAGGCGAAAGGTTTGATTAAAATGGCGGAAGCGCAGATGGCGGGCAAAGACCTGCTCGGCGCGTCCAGCAACGCAACCAAGGCGTGCGAGATGATTCAGGACAACTTCCTGCCGGACGACAAAGCTCAGATTCTCCTTTCTGCCGCTACGATCTATCAGACCGGCGGAGAAACCAGCAAAGTTGAGGAAACTCTCGATAAGGTCAAAGCCGTTGCCGACGCACTTGCAGACGACCCGCAGAAAATGGCGGAACTGTACGCTCAGATTGGCGTTACTCAGTTTAAGATGGAACAGAAAGACGCTGCGACCGCGTCCTTTGACAAGGCGCTGCAAATCGCCAAAGGCGCCAAAGAACTTGACGCTCGCGGTTTCGGTTTGATTTCTGTCGCTCAACTCGCGTTGAACGCTGACCAAAAAGACCTGGCGAAGAAGTTCCTCGACGAAGCGAAAAAGGTTGTCGGTCCGCTTACAAAAGAGAAGTCTGACCGCGGCATGGAACTGGAATCCGAATGTTCTAAACTGGCGGAAAGACTGTAGAGTTAATGCGTAATTCGTGATTGCGTAAGTGTAACAGTATTGAAAAGCGGAGGCAGCAGCTTCCGCTTTTTTCTTTTTATTGTTCTTTTTACCGAAATCGCTCTATCAACCCCAACTCGCGGGCGTCTTCGCATTCTCCGTCCCGCTGAAAATCTGTGACGAAACCGATAATCCACGGGGAGTGCGGCGCCCTTAGGCGCCGCCTTGTCCAACGACCCGCGAAAAGACTTGGTTGAGTCCGGTTCGCGGGCGTTCCGTCCGCCGAAGAAAAATTTTGCGACGACGATTCTTCTCGAACGCGTCAGTTCCTTTTCCTCCCACCCCCTTTGCAGGAGGCGAAAGGAAAAGGTTGTTTGGCGTTATTCTTTTTTGTTTGTTCCTTGTTCCGTGGGTTAAAACCCACGGCTAGAAACATTGAACCGCTATGCGGTTCTGATGCGGCTGAGACAGCCGCGATCCAGCGGGTCAGAGTGGCTTTTCACGTTCATGAGATTTTTGGAGGCTTCCGCCGCAAAGCGTAATACAAATATTTACTTTGCGGACTTTGCGAACTTTGCGTGAGATTTTCTTCGGCGGACAGTATGTCCGCGAACCCGCGGGGCGGAGGGGCTATTCTGCGAATGAGATTATTGGAGGCTCCCGCCGCAAAGCGTTCCTCTCACGCCAACTCATCACTCCTCCCATGGGTTAAAACCCACGACTATTATAATTGAACTGCGTACGCGGTTCTATTTTAATAGCCGTTCAGCGGCGAGGCGTAGCCTTGTCCATAGCCCAGCTGAAAACCGCCTTTCACGTGCGTTAACTCCTCACTCCTCACTCCTAATTCCTAACTAAACACCCCATCGTTTTTCCCAATAGAAAATAATTTCCGCTACCCCCTTGACAGGAAACGAAAAATCTGATATATTATGTGCGCTTGTTTGAGAGGACGTTTTCTTTCAGACGGGTGAAAAAAGCCAAAGTAGCTCAATCGGCAGAGCACAGCTTTCGTAAAGCTGGGGTTGCGGGTTCGATTCCCATCTTTGGCTCTTTTTTTATTTTTGCGAGTTTCGACAGAAATCTCTGAAGTTTAATAGCGATTTCAGACGTATGCATTGTGAAACTCGTTCTGCTTTAAGCTATTGCCATTGGAGAACTATATCTTGATTAGCAATCTGTACGACGTAGATCTTAAACAGCTCGTTTTGTTAAACGGCGCTTTTGGTCCTCAGGAAATTGAAACAATCAGTCGTCTTATTGGTTCCAGCCACCCCAATTTTCGCATTTTTCGCGACGCTGTAGCAGAACTGGAAAACGAAACCAACAGTCCTGCCAGTTACGTTCGTTTGGGGGTCTGCCAGTATCTGCTGGGCGAATACAACAAGTCGCTGGCGTCTCTTAGCCATGGCGACGGCAGCGCGCTGGACAGATTCTATCAGGCGAAAAACTACTTCGCTCAAAACCGTTATGAAGAAGCGGAAGAAAAGTATCGCGCCGCTATTATCGCCGGGTACGACAAGGACATTTGCAACCTTGGCATTGCCGAAGTTCGCCGTTACATGAACGACCTTGAAGGCGCGCTCCAGATTTTGGATTCCCTTACCGGTCCGATTGAACACACCGCAGAATATCTGTATCAGCGCGGCGCGACCGCTTCCAAAATGGGAGCTGAAAGCGCTGAAATTATCACCTGGTACGAACGCGCAGTCGAAGCGGACGGAACTCATCCCGGCGCGCTGTTCGGTCTGGCTCTGGAAAACGACCGCCGCGGCAACGACGCCGCCGCTCTTCAGCTGTATAAACGGGCGGCGATTCAGTTCCCGTCTCACGTTGGTTCGTTAATCAACCTGGGGTTGATGTACGAAGATCGCGAAGAGTACGAACAGGCGGCTAAATGCTATGAACGCGTTCTGGAAGCGTTTCCCAACAACGAGCGCGCGCGTTTGTATTTGAAAGACACGCAGGCGACTGACGAAGGTTTCTTCGATGAAGACGCCCGCCGCAAGCGAGATCACGTTGCTCAGCTTATGGCAACTCCGGTTTCCGACTTCGAGCTTTCCGTTCGCAGCCGCAACACGCTCAAAAAGATGGGCATTTTCACTCTCGGAGATCTTTGCAGATTTACAGAACAGGAACTGCTGGGAAGCAAAAACTTCGGCGAAACGTCGCTGGTTGAAATTAAAGACATGCTTCAAGCCAAGGGGCTTTCTCTCGGTCAGACAGCTGGCGAAGCGCCGTCTCGAGAACCCGCTCCGGTGGAAGACGACATGTTCACGCCAGACGAACAGCTGCTGATGAACAAGCCGCTGGCGTTCCTCGACCTGTCTGTTCGCGCTCGCAAGTGCATGAACCGTCTGAACATTACCACGGTTGGCGAACTGATTCGCCGCACGCAAGACGAACTGCTCGACTGCAAAAACTTCGGCGTTACCAGCTTGAACGAAATTAAAGGAAAACTGGCTGAACACGGTTTGAAGCTCCGCGGCGAATGATACTTGCCGATTTCAGCAATTTATTTGCTGACGATTAAAACAAATATGGGAACAGAGATTTTAACGTCTCTGTTCCCATTCGTGTGTATTCATTCCTTTTATTCCTCCTGCCTTTTTTGACTATCATGAAAAAAATAATTTTAGGATTGTTTATCTTTGCCGCGTTATTTATTTCTGCCCCCGTATTTGCGGACGACGCAGCTAACGCGTCCGATTCGTTTGACATTAGCGTTTTGACGTTTAACATTCGTCTTTCAACCGGAGAAATCGGACAGCCGGAAGAATGGAAGAACCGTCGTCCGGGCGCCGTCGAGTTGATTAAACGCGGCGATTACGATTTCGTCGGAATTCAGGAAGCGATTCTGCATCCCACTCGGGAAGAACTCAGCCAGGTCGGCAATCTGAAAGCCGATTTGCCGGGTTATGGCATGGTCTTTCGTTCTCGCGACGTCAGCGCCGAGCGCGGCGAAGGAACGCCGCTGATGTACAACAAATCCCGCTGGATGTTGGACGAATCGGAATGCGGCGTTTTCTGGCTGTCGCGCACGCCGGACAAACCGGGTTCAAAACTGTCAGACGCCGAATGTCCTCGAACCGTTTGCTGGGGACGCTTTATTCGTCTGGAAAACGGCAAGCCGACCGACAAGGCGGTTTATTTTTACAATACTCATTTAGATCACATCGGACATAAGGCGAGGCTGGAAGGCGCAATGATTCTGGCGGAATTCATCGCAAAGAGAAAGCATAACGACCCGGTGTTCGTTACCGGCGACATGAACTGCACAAAAGACAGTCCGGCGATGCGTTATTTAGCGGGAGCTAAAATCACATCGACCGACCCAAACAAGAAAATCGAAATTAAGTCGCCTGTCCCGCTGATCGACGTTCACGCTGTATTGCATCCCAACACAGACGAGCAGACGTATCACGCTTGGGGAAAGGGAAATTTCAACAAACGCATTGACTATATTTGGGCGTCGCCGTGCCTCAAGCCGGTTTCGTCACGCGTTATTACCGAGAAATTCAACGGACTGTTCCTTTCAGACCATCACCCGGTCGAAGCGGTTGTGAAGTACTAATGCTTAATGCGGAATTACGCAAGCGCTCATTTTGGGTTTTATAATAAAAGAAAAGAAGAACGCAGAGACCGCAGAATATCCGCAGAATACGCAGACGGGCTGGGAATGTGGCGACGACGCTAACTACGTTAGCTACGCCACGATTCCCGCCCGATTTATTTATAAATTAAAAAATGCAAGCGGACATTGTGTCATAGCCTGAGAATCAGGCGTAGATGACACACCGACAAGGTCGGTTCCTGATTGGAAGTTGGTAGCGCCAAAAGCGCTTGTTTGGAGACAAAACCTTGTCCTTCTGCCCGTGCGGCTTCGCACCGCTTGCTTCTGCGTTGTCTGCGAGGAGTCTGCGTACTCTGCGTTCTAAATATAAAAGCAGACTATTTGTCCAAGCGTCCTTTTCTTTTTTATTCAAACAGGCGGGAACCGACTCTGACCATAGTCGCGCCTTCCAGAATCGCCTCGTGGAAATCGTGACTCATGCCCATCGACAGCTCTGTTAACGGCGTTTGAGGATTGAACGTTTCCTGGAGTTTGTCTCGCAGCTGACGGACGGCGGCAAACGTCTTGCGCGCCTCTTCCGGAGACGATCCCAGCGCGCCCATGGTCATTAAACCGCAAACGCGAATCCGGGGCAGGGTCAAGGCGTATTCCATCACGCCCAAAAGAGCGTCCGGGGCAAGACCGGTTTTGTTCTCTTCCTGTTCGTAGTTGACTTCCAATAAAACGTTCTGATACGGCTTTTCAGGAAAGCGCTTTTCCAGATTCTCGGATATGGCGTCCAGAAGTCGAACGGAATCGACAGAGTGAATCAGCTCTGTATACGGCAGAACGTCTCTGACTTTGTTGGTTTGCAGATGCCCAATCTGATGCCATTTAACAGCGAGGTTGTCTTCCAGCGCCGCTTTCGCCTTGGACGCCAGCAGCTGCGGACGGGACTCGCCCAACTCCTGCGCTCCCTGTTCAATAAGCGCTTTGCAGACGGGGTATTCAACGTATTTGCTCACCGCGACCAGTCGGACGTCGCTGGGCTGACGTCCCGCCTTGAGAGCGGACTGGGCGATTTCGTCTTGTACGGCTTGTAAATTCTGCTTTAACTGTTCCGAAGTGGCGTGCGTATTCATTTTAGAGATAAGTGGTTAGTGGAAAGTGGTAAGTAGTCAGTGGAATACTTACCGCTAATATTGCGTTGTTATGAAAATGACTGATAATAGTATAACCCTAAAAAATAAAAATCATACCCGGGGGGGAATTAAATTAGTAATTAGTAATGAGTAATTAGTAATTGACGCAAGCGAGGATAGCTTGCTTTTGTATGAGAATATGATATAATAAAGGAATGAGGTGTGAAATACCGTGTTGCGTTAGCCGAAGAAGTCCACGGATGGCGCCCGCCCTCGGGCGCCTTGTCGGTATGATAAAAAGACTTTGCTGAGTTCGGGTCGCAGGGAATTCCGTCTATTTTTTCCTTGACGGCTTTGCCGTCAAGTTGGCCCCCGTGGGCGGGAGCCATACGAGGAGGTTTAACTTTTCATCGGTTTGTAATGCACACTTCCCAGCTTTGTTTTCAACAATTATCTAAACATCAGACCAAAACTCAAATCATGAACGACACAAATAATATGGAATCCCAAAACGACGAGCAGAATATTCCCGAATCCGAAACGCCGTGCGAGGACTTTTTGCCTATGGCGCCCGAAAGCGCTCAAACGCCAACGAGCTGCGAAACGTGTGGGAATCATGAATGCTCTCACCGTCATGTTTCAGAGGAATCCGCCCGCGCGGCGGAACAGCTTGGTTCGCCGGCGATGGTTGTCTGGTCGTTCATTATATTTATTGTCCCGCTGTTAGCTGGTATTGCCGGCTCTGTTTGCCTAAACAGATTCTATCCGCCCGCCGCAGAGTGGAAATCCACCGTTGGATTTATTGCAGGCTTGATTCTTGGCGTAGTTCTCGCCTGGTTGATTCGACTCGCGTTCATGAAAGACGATAGCAATTCTGACAAGGACGAGTAATTCTACTGCAACCGTTCCGATAAATTGATTTGACGTTAATCTGGGTAAAATAAGAAAGGTTTAACGCCAAATGAAATGTTCTTAAAATTAATCGGGGAAAACGTCCGACAAATATTGTAACGTGAAAAGTTGAACCGGAATTCCGGTTGAGTATAGTATTTGTCGAAAACATATCGCCCTCGCTTTCGCGTTACATTCACGAGGAATGTCGAAAGCAGGACAATTACAGGAGATTTTGATATGCGACGTATTTTTGTAGTGATTACATGTGCAGCGGCTCTGGCAATTAGCAGCGTCGCACTGGCCAATAACCAGATGGTAGCGGATAACATCGAACAGGCTTTGGTTCAAAATGCGGCTCTGGAAGAAGCAGACCAGATTCAGGTCAGCGTTAAAGACGGCGTTGTTACTCTGGACGGCGTAGCCGCTTCGAGTGAACAGCGAACCCGCATTGAAAACGTTGTCCGCAGAGTTCCGGGCGTTAATTCTGTCAACAACCGCATGAACGTTGGTGAGATTCAGCAGGTTTCCGCTTCGATTTTGGAGCGATCGCCGGCTCCGTATTCTCCCGCTGTTGGTCAGCAGGCAGGCGTGAGCATTCTTTCCGACGTCCCGGTTAGCGAAGCGCAGCCGACCCCGGCAGCCGCTCCGGAGCAGGGCGCGCCTGTTCAGTACGGAACCCCGCTTCCGATGGCAAGCGGACCGCAGTACGCCATGCCGGATCAGTACGGACAGCAGCACGCCGTTCGTTACGATCGTCCGTACTTGCCCAACTACGCCTGGCCGTCTTACGCCGCTTATCCGAACTACGCTCAGGTTTGTTATCCGAAACAGTACAGCGCCAACGCCTGGCCGTACATTGGACCGGTTCATCCGTACCCGCAAGTTCCGCTCGGATGGCGCGAAGTTACCCTCAAGTGGCACGACGGCACCTGGAGAATGGAATACAACGACGGTTCCTTCCATGGAACGACCAAGAGCGTCTTCCGCCCCTTCTCGAAATACTAAAATACAAATGGATTTGGTCTGTAATTAGACTCCTGTAGAACAGCCCCTGAGCAATCAGGGGCTTTTTGCATTGAAATTTCTGCCCTTGTTCCCCTCTTTACTATCTGGGCTTTTGGTATATAATATATAAAAGTTGCGAGTAGCGAGTTGCGAGACGGCGTGGCGCCGTAGCGTAATGAGCGCTTGCGCTAATGACTAATTACTCATTACTAATTACTAATTCTCTCACCTGCCATGATTTACGTTGACAATAACGCTACAACGGCAGTCGCCCCGGAAGTTCGGGACGTCATGCTTCCGTTTTTTAACGAGTTGTATTATAATCCCAGCTCCATGTACCCGCCGGCGCAGAACGTAGCCCACGAGGTCAAAAAGGCGCGTCAGACGATTGCTCAATGCCTGGACATCGAAGACCCGTCAGAAATTCTCTTTACGTCCTGCGCTTCCGAAAGCAATAACGCCGCTATTTTCGGCTCTGCGGCTGCGAATTCGTCCAGAAAACACATTATTACGACCTCGGTTGAACATCCGGCGGTTCTGGAAGTCTGCAAGGAAATGGAACGCCGCGGCTATCGGGTTACGTATTTGAAAGTCAACAAGCTCGGCGAACTGGATATGCGAGAATACGTCCGCGCTCTGGACGAGGACACGCTCATCGTTTCGATTATGCACGCCAATAACGAAACCGGCGTTGTGTTCCCGGTTGAAGACCTGGCGCGAATCGCCAAAGAGACGGATCCGAAAATCATTTTCCATACGGACGCCACGCAAACGATGACCAAACTGCCGCTGAACTATCAGTCAGGGCTTTTTGACCTCGTTTCCTTCTCCGGGCACAAATTCCACGCGCCCAAAGGAGTTGGAGGATTGTACATTCGCAAGGGAACAAGAATTCGTCCGTTTTTAATCGGCGGACATCAGGAAAACGGACGCCGCGCCGGGACGGAAAACGTGGCGTATATCGTCGGAATGGCAGAGGCGATGAAGCTGGCGGCGAAAACTCACGCGGCGGATTCGGAACGAATCCGCAAGATGCGCGCCCGATTCGAGAACACGCTTCTGGAACGGATTCCGTATATCGAAATCAACGGCCGCGGCGCAGCGCGTATGCCCAACACGTCCAACATTGCGGTTCACTGCATTGAAGGCGAGGCGATTCTGTACCAGCTTTCCGAAGCGGGAATTTGCGCCTCGAGCGGTTCCGCCTGCACGTCCGGGTCGCTGGAATCGAGTCACGTTCTAAAAGCCATGAACGTCCCCTTTACCGCCATGCACGGATCCACCCGATTCAGTTTCAGCCGTTACAATACGGAAGAAGAAATCGCCTATATTACAGACGTATTCCCGAAAATTGTCGAACGGTTGAGAAATATGTCTCCGTACTGGGACAAGCAAAATCAGCGTCCGATTGTGCGGAACTGACGCTCGTTCAAAATTTTTAGAACGCAGAGTACGCAGACTCCTCGCAGACAACGCAGAAGCAAGCGAACATGTGTCAACAACGCCCGATTCTCGGGCTATGACACGATGTCCGCTTGCGATTTTTAAAATATAATTCGGGCGGGAATCGTGGCGTAGCTAACGTAGTTAGCGTTGTCGCCACATTCCCAGCCCGTCTGCGTATTCTGCGGATATTCTGCGGTCTCTGCGTTCTTCTTTCAACCTTTATGCAACTATAATTCTAAGCGCTAATAAATCAACGCCTATCTCGACTCCCCGGCGGGAAGGTTCAGCTTTGGTCCATCTAAACGCCTTTGAAAAGAAGGCGTTTTGTTTTCTACATAGGGGAACCCGTTCTTGTCCCAAAGAAGTTTATCCATAAACAGATGACGGGTTCTGAAATTGTCTAAAGAAGTAAAGGCGTGATAGTACAGCCACCAGTCGCCGTTGGCGTCTATAAATACGGAATTGTGCCCCGGTCCAACGACGGTTTTCGGGGCGCTGTTGGGCGCCTTGACAACCAGATTCCCATACGTCTTGCCGTGCCCGGACTGGGTAATCGGAATGCCGTCTGAGCCGCAGTACGGACCGCGAATGTCGTCCGCCCGGGCGACGTAAACCCGATACGTCGATTTTTCCTTTTCGCAGCACGTTCCGACGCTTCCGAAATAGTAGTAACAGCCGTCTTTTTTAACGATGTAACTGCCTTCGTAGGTGGAACCGTCCCACGTACCGGGATAGCCGGCAATGAGCGTTTTCGTTTCTTTTTGATATTCGACGCCTTTAAGACAAGCCATTCCGTCACGGGTCAGTTCGATGAGATAGATTCCGCGAAACGATCCCATGACCATGTAGACCGAACCGTCGTCTTCCACGATAACTTGCGGATCGATGCAGTTTTCGATTCCGATTTCCTTGCAGGTGAACAGCTTCCCTTTATCGACGTACGGGCCGGCGACGTTGTCGGCAACGGCGTATCCGATTCCGCACGGCAAGCCCCAGGCGGAAAGGGAATAATAGTAAATCCACTTGTTTTGAACTTTCCTGACGTCTGGCGCCCAAACGCGGGCGTTGATTGGACGTCCGTAATAGTCGTCGCCCCAGGTTGGAGGGGGAATGACGTTTCGAGAATGAACCTGCCAGCTGCAGCCGTCTTTGCTTTTCAGAACAAGACGGTTTGTAGAAAACGAATACAGCCAGCCGTCGTCGCCCTGAATAACCGTCGGGTCGGCAACGCCGATATTAATCGGCGCAGAGCGAAAACCGTGAATCAAAACCGGGTTGGAATACTGCGCCGCGAAGCTGAGCGTTACACTCAAGGCAATTGTCGACAGAAACGCTAAAGCAGAAAACGAATGCTTCATGGCGCGTAAACCTGGTATGGATTCTGTTTTGAATATATTTAACTCTATTTTTTCGCTCCTGAAAACAGCAGTTTCAGAATTGCTTTAATAATTTTAAGAAGCAGAGGTTCTCCAGAATTCATTCTCCTTCTGGGATTGTGCTTTCTGAATTCCCTGTAAACCACCTCGGCGGCGTTACGGACGTTTTCGATTTCCTTTTCGGCGGTTTCAAGGTCGTCATGAACAGCTTTGTTGCGGATGGTAGCAATAAAGCGAATCTTTTTCATAACGTCTGGCGGAATCTGACTCTCGACGCTGGAGGCTTTTTCGTGAAGCCCTTTTCCAGTTGCGCCGTAGTCCTCTTCCAGAACGGTTTCCATATTTTGAGCGATTTTGATGAGTTCTTCGATTGGGGTCATGAGTACAAGGAAGGGATTAAATGGATTTAAAAAAACAACGGAAAACGAAGAGTATAAATCGTTTTCCGTTGACCAAAAGTGCGTTAGTCGATAACGGTTTCTCGAATGACTTCGTCAATGGTTGTCATACCGGAGAAAATCTTGGTTAAACCGGATTCTCGCAGAGGACGCAAACCGGACTGCAGCGCAACGTCTCGGATCTTTTCCGTAGACGCGCCTTCGTTGATAATGTCTCGCAGACGGTCGTTCATAATCAACAACTCATGAATAGCGGTTCGCCCTTTCAAGCCGGAACCGTTGCACGTGTTGCATCCGCGACCGTGATAGAACTTTTTACCGAGAATTTCATCGGGTCCCAAGTCCAGAGAAACGAGCTGTTCCTGGCTGGGCATGGTTTCTTCTTTGCATTCAGTACAAGAACGATCAGAGAGATTGCTACATAGAGGACTCCCATTACAGGAACGAGGAATCCTGTTACATCTGTCAGCTTCTTTGCGCCTCCGAGAATCGTTGCTGCAAAGAAAACAGCGATTGTTGATGAAATACCAGC
>CACXSS010000050.1 GCA_902770245.1 uncultured Planctomycetota bacterium
CGTAAATCGCTTCCAGAACCGTCAGTCCTGTCCTTGCCGCCGATGCGGTTACGCCGCGCGCTTCGCCAGAAACAATCTCTCGATAATCCATATTGCGTATTATACCGTACATTCCCAAAATTGGAAGAGCAATCTTGAGCGCGTCCTCGAAGAGCTATTGCACAAATTCAGGAATGCTGTATAATCTTAGATTATGAGTCATAGATTACCCCCCTGGTTAAAAATTCGTCTTACCCCCGGCAGCGGGCTGGATCAGGTTACCAGTCTTCTGTCCGAACTGAAATTGACAACGGTCTGCGACGGGGCGCATTGTCCCAACCGAGCAGAATGTTTCCAGAAAAGAACGGCAACGTTCATGATTCTGGGCGACCACTGCACGCGCAACTGCCGCTTTTGCGCCGTCGAACCGTTTCCGGGACTGCCGATGGCGCCGGAGCCGGACGAACCGCAGCGAGTCGCTCAGGCGGCGGCGCGGCTTGGGCTAAAGTACGTTGTCGTTACCAGCGTTACTCGAGACGATCTGCCTGACGGCGGGGCGAACCATTTCGCTCAAACGATTCGGGAAATCAAACGGCTTCTGCCCAACGCGGCGGTCGAGGTTCTTACGCCTGATTTCAAAGGAAACATTCCGGCGCTGCACGTCGTTCTGGACGCGGGCTGCGAGGTCTTCAATCACAACATCGAAACGATCGCCCGGCTTTATCCGGACGTTCGCCCGCAAGCGAACTATCAGCAAAGTCTGGACGTCCTTTCCGCCGCGGCTGACTGGATTAAAGCCAACGATTTAGTTGGAAATCGATTCGTTAAAAGCGGACTGATGGTGGGTCTGGGAGAATCGGACGACGAGGTTGTCAACTTGATGAAAGACCTCAAACAGGCTCAAGTTGACATCGTTACCATCGGTCAGTACCTCGCGCCCAGCAAAGAGCATTTTCCCATTGCTCGGTTTGTAGAACCTGCTGTCTTCGACCGCTGGGCGGAAATCGGGAAGGAAATGGGATTCAAATCCGTTTTTGCCGGACCGTTTGTAAGAAGTTCGTATCACGCTGCGCTCATTACAGAGATTGCAGGCGGAAAGAACCCTGACCTGTCAAATTGAAAAAACTCAACGCAGTCGAAGAATTACTTATAGAATTCTCTTGACAGAGTTATTCTTTTTTAGATTTTGAATTGGGGACAAACCGGAACATCTCGTCTGGCGAATCTGGTTTGATTTCCCCTTTTTCTTTCAGACATTGTCGAAGGACTTCAATTTTTTCTTTTGTTGAAATTTCATCCTCAAGCAATTGAATTCCTGTCGTTTTTAATACGTACCTTGACCAACGAATAAATGTATTGTTTTTCAGCCGAATGTCATAACAAATCGGATTATAGCTATACATTTCTTTAATTCCAGTAAGCTCCTGGATATGAATCCCAACGATTCCAAACTCGTCTTTGTACGGGACAAGTTCGTCTGCTATTTTACATGCCGTTTCCAATTTAACGTCATTCCAACACTGTCCAACAGGATTCATCGGCAAAGATTTTATTCCAGTAATCGCCAAATAATCTTCTAAATCAGACTTTTTAAAAAAAGTCGTCGGAAGCTGACATCCATCTTTATCAACCGGGAGAAACCCCTTGCCCATCGTCTCGTCGCTGACGTACACCATCGCGACAGGAACAAAATATTCAATATCAATTACAACTGTATTGGGGTATTTTCGTTTGGCAGATTTTACTGTTTTAACAATCGGAGACAGATTGAACGAATTGGAAATGTCTTCCAGCAAAGATTTATCGTCATACGGTTTTTCAAACAGATCTGGATTGCCTTTTCTGACGGTTTCCAAAATGTCTGCCCCCGCCCAAACTCCTTGAGGAAGATTGTACTCCACCTGCCACAACTGATCGCTGTCAATAAGAAAATAGTTTTTGTTGAACCAATATAAAGCGCCCATTACGAGGGCTGAAATCAGAAGAAACGCGCCGCCAAATCCCACGCCTGGAATGAAGAACCCCAAAAAACGGGATAACGAACCCTGATTTCGCGGGGAGTCTTTGATATCTGTTGACTCTGGCGAAGCGGATTTTTCGGAACCCGTTTTTTTAGGAATTGAGGTTGAATCGGATTTAGCTTTGCGTTTTGCCATCGAAAAGATTATTCCATTACTGCAATAATGCCGTCTTCCGAAATGATAAGATAGTCTTTACCGTCCAACTGAACTTCAATGGCGCGATACGGTTCAAACAGAACCCGGTCGCCGTCTCGAACCTGCATAGGCTTGCGGTTCCCGTCCGGCAGCAATTTCCCATCGCCCACTGCCAATACTTTACCCTCGTTGGGGCGTTTTTGCGCCGAATCCGGTAAATAAATTCCATTTACCATCGTCTGCTTTTGAGTGCGTTTCAAAACAACGTTATCGCCTATAGGCACTAATGTCATATCTGAGTACTCCTGTATAAATGAAAACCTCCTCATCAAGCCAACGTCTTATCAAAACAGAAACGTCATAATACTGATGAGCATGGCTCCGCAACCTGCGTTTTCTATTGTTTGAACTGAGAATGACAACTCCGACCTGACGCCTCTCCCAAATGATCTGTAACAATCAAAGTTTAATAGACGACTTTATTCAAACAAATGGAAACGACTACACCTATATTAAAGCGTATTTTTCTCGCTTTGTCAAGGTTCTCGACGCTAAAAAATACACAAATGTTAATATAGATAATATAAAGCAAAAATAAAATTGGTAAATTACGAATTTTAGATAATTTCAACTTTTTCCTTATCGATATAATCGGAAATACTATTCCCTGTCGAAATAATCGATGTAGGAAAAGGGTTAAAAAACTCTGCAAACAATGTTATTGAACAGATCTTCTTCGGCTCAAACCTGGAGCGCTTAGCTGGCTTTTATCTTTTTGAATATCCGCAATGACCTGGCTGACGGTTGACATAAACCGCCGTGCGCGGCGAATTTCGCTTTCTTCGGTTTCAAAAATCATATCTGCATGGAAGGATTCCAACCACTGATTTGACAAGCTATTAAGGTACTTTTCCACCCCCCGGCGACCGCGGCGAGAAAAGACGAGCGTTAAAAGACCCGTTCCTAATATAAACCAAATGGCAGTTACAATATAAACGTACGTTGGATACAAGACCGTAGAACGATAATTGACGGCGACCGGAACCGTTTGACCGTTTTCGACAACGCGTTCAATGGTTGGACGCGGCATAGTAACCTCGTTCATAAAGCCTTTGTATAAATAATCATAAAAGAAATTTTTAAGGGGCAGCCACGCCAAGATAAATATCCAGATTAGCAGCAGCGTCTCATAAAAACTCCGGCGAAGCCAATTCGAGTTCTTTTTGGCAATCGCAGAAACCGCTTCATCCAGATTTGACTCGGAGGCAATCATAAATTGTTCTGACGTTATATTATACTGTGTATTAACGTCAGAGAAATCATTTTCCGGCAGCCCGGCGGAGTCGATAGCGGAACTGATAACAATCCGGTTTTTAACCTGCTCGTCTTGCGTCCAGAGATTGACTGGAACGCCCTCAAGCAACGATTGCGATTGTCTGTCAGTCATCCACGATTTGGCTTTTCTGGCGGCTTCGACCGTTCCCAACACCGCCAGCTGAGTTACAGACCGAGCGCGGAAAAGAAGGGAACTGAAAAGCAGGCTGTCCAAACTGCCATAAATTTGCAGCGCAATCGAAAACGGCGTCGTTCCCCATTGACGAACCGTCTCTGTCCGAATTCTGCGTTCCCACTGATGGCTGTCGTCTTTGAGGTCGTCAATTCGTTTTTCAACCAGACGTTCAACAAACGTCTTGCGAATATCCTGAATTTTGGATTCCAAATCGTCCAGCGAACTACGTTTGCTTTCCAGCTTAACTAACGCGTTTTGCAAAGCGTCTTCAGCAATGTCAAGAAAATGGTATCGACGAATTCCCTCAGCTCCAATTCTGGGCAGAAGGGAAGAAAGCGTCTCGACCAGTTTGGCAAAATCCCCCTCCAGCGGTTTCCCTGCAAGCTGAGCGTCCAACGCCTTTTTGGAATCCACAAAGAAGATTTTTTCGACGTCTTTGAAGTCCTTTTCCAGATCCTGTTTCCAATATGAGCGAATATCGGAATCCCGGTCAGCGTGAGTCTGAACCCAAATCAAGCTCCCGCCTACGGATGCTTTTTTGAGTTCTTTGACAATAACGTCGTTTTTATACTTTTGCTGAGTCGTTAGATGGATAATAACGTCGCAATGAGGCAGAATGGCTCGAAGCGTTTCCAGATTCTCGACTTCTGCCGAATCCGGGTCTGGGCAGTCGACCAGCATAACGCTTTGAAGAATCGGGCTGGAACAATGCACAACGGCAACCTGATCTTCCGGCAGTCCTACCATTTTTGCCGAATACCCGTTGGCGCAATACAACGTCGCCTGACGCGTCGTGGGACGTATCGGCGACGACTTTGCAATCTCAGCTCCCAGTAAAGCGTTCACCAACGTACTCTTTCCCACGCCAGTGCCGCCCAAAAGAGCAATGACTATATTATCATTGAATCGGGTTTCCGCCTGAGAAAGCGCATTTCGAACGCGGCGCAAATACGGCACAACGTCCTGCGCCGGACGCCACGAAGGCGCATTCTCGCACAGGTCGTCTACTCGATTCAAAATACCGTCAAACGACGCCAGGACTTCTAGTGACATGGGAACGCTGATTCATCTTTGGAGTTCAGCGGAACGATTAACGAAAATCAAAAGACAAGTCTGACGTTGCATGTTCCGCTCAACAGGATTAAACGCTTATTTTTAGTGTTCTTCGTGGCAGGTTGAGCGATACGTTGCCTCGTCCATCAAAGCAGACAAAGACGCTTCGTCTGAAACCTTGATCTTGCAAATCCAGCCGGCGCCGAATGGGTCAGCAGTCATCGGGTCGAGGCTGTCAGCCAGATCGTCGTTGACTTCGATAATTTCTCCCGTTACCGGAGAATTGATTCCGGAAACGGCTTTGACGGACTCGATTTCGCCGCACTGCTCGCCAGCGGTAACATCGTCGCCAACTGTCGGCAGATCAATGAAAACGAGGTCGGTAAGCAGTTCCAAAGCGTAATCGGTCAAGCCCATCGTTACGATAGTCGTACCATCGGATTCTTTGGAAACGGAAGCCCATTCGTGGGTCGGCGTAAAAAGGAAATTGGACATGGTTATTGAGTGGTAAGTGGTTAGTGGTAAGTGGTTAGTACCTAGTGCATAGTACTTAGTGCATAGGAAAGCGTTAAGCTGTTATTAATGGAAACTTAGCGCGAAGCGCTAAGAACTACGCACTATGCACTCTAAATTTCTTTATTTCTTCGCTCTCTTATAAAACGGCAGCGGAACGACTTTGGCTTCGGCTTTGTTGCCGCGAATGTCGACAGTCAGCGCTGTGTCCGGTTCGGAGAATTCCGTCTTGACGTATCCCATGGCAATGTTTTTGCCCAACGTCGGCGACGGCGACCCGCTGGTTACGTATCCGATTTCTTCGTCGTTGACGAACAGCTTGCAGCCCTCTCTGGCAGGACGTTTGCCCAGGACTTCGATTCCAACGCGAGTTCTGGTCAGAGGTTCCTGAGCGATCTTTTTCAAAGCGTCTCTGCCGGGGAAATCGTAGCCGTCCAGATAGCACGCTGACCCCAAGCCCGCTTCAATCGGGTTGATGGATTCGGACAGCTCGTGTCCGTACAGCGGCATGCCCGCTTCCAGACGAAGGGTGTCGCGGCAGCCCAAACCGGTCGGAATAACGCCCAGCGGCTTGCCCATTTCAACCAGAACGTCCCAGAAATCGGAGGCGATGCCCGCTCCGAGCGTAATTTCAAAACCGTCTTCCCCGGTGTACCCGGTTCGGGAAACGATTCCGCCCTGACGCTGAGCGCATGGATGAAGGAATCGGCACTGACTTCCGCGATAGTATCGCATCGACTTCAAATCGACGTCGACCAGCGGCTGAAGCAGTTCCAGAGAGTTGGGGCCCTGAACGGCGATCATCGCCCAGACGGAGGACATATCGTTAAAAATAACCTCTTTGCCCGGCGCGGTTGCAATTTCTTCCGTCAAACGGGACTTAATCCATTTGACAATTTTGTCGTGGTTGCCGGCATTGACAACCAGCATGTAATACGGCTGACCGAAATCGTTGAGATAATATCCCAGCAAAACATCGTCCAGAACAAACCCCTGTTCGTTGGTTACGAGCGAATAGCGAACCTGCCCCAACGACATATCGCAAACGCGGCGGGTAAGCGTAGTAGACAGAAACTCTGCCGCCCCGGGACCTTCAAAACGAAGACGCCCCATGTGAGAAACGTCTACCAAGCCGCCAGCGGTGCGGACAGCGTTGTGTTCCGCGATAATTGTACTAAACTGAACCGGCATGTCCCAGCCGGCGAAATCGACCATCTTCGCGCCGAGGCGAACGTGGTTCTCATAAAGGGGTGTTCTCATGGAATTAGCTTGAAAAAAACGGATTGCTGATCAGTTGAAAAGTTAAGTTAAAAGGAACGAACTGCGATTGAGTTCCAACGTATTCCCCAATAATCTCTTATTCAACATTATTATATTATATCCATACGATAATCTTTTGCAACCCCCCGGGCGAAATAAGTTAAGCAATCATCGAAGATGAATTCGTGAGGAGTTAGAAGTGCGGAGTGAGGAGTTGGCGCAAAGCGACAGGCGAGCCGGGAACTAAAGGCGAGCCGGGAACGTGAGTTCCCGGGCTTTCCGCCTGCGGTTGCGAGAAAAATAGGGTTGCGAAGATAGTTTTTATTTTTGAACGCAGAGTACGCAGACTCCTCGCAGAGAGCGCAGACGGGCTGGGAATGTGGCGACGACGCTAACTACGTTAGCTACGCCACAATTCCCGCCCGATTTTTTATGTTTTTAAAATCGAAATCTTATATTTAAAAAGAAAATTTTTTAAAAATGCAAGCGGACATCGTGTCATAGCCCAACGGGCGTAGATGACACATGTTCGCTTGCTTCTGCGTATTCTGCGAGTAGTCTGCGATCTCTGCGTTCTTTTAAACCTTTCATGCCGCCAAAATCAAATGCGTTCTTCATAATAGGCGCTTGAAATTTTATTCCTTTCCGGTAAACTATCCATCATGGAAACACTTAATCTCAATACAGAGGGACTCAATCCCGCTCAGCAGGAAGCTGTAAATCACATTGACGGACCGATGCTGGTTCTGGCAGGACCCGGTTCGGGAAAAACGCGCGTCGTTACCCATCGAATCGCCAATCTCATTGCGCACGGGGTCGCTCCCCGCAACATTCTCGCCATGACGTTTACCAACAAGGCGGCGGACGAGATGAAAAGCCGGGTCGAACAGCTCGTGCCAACCGCAGGGCGAAAGCTTTGGGTCAGCACGTTTCATAAATTCTGCGCCTGGCAGATACGTCTGCACGGGGAAATCGTCGGTCTGAAAGACAACTACACCATCTACGACACGACCGATTCCAAGCGGCTGTTTAAGATGGTTCTCGACCGGCTCAAGCCGGAATTCAAGTTTACTCCGGCGGGATTGATAAACGAGATAAGCCGGTTAAAAAGCCAGATGATTCTGCCGGAAGATTTCAACCCCTCGCCGCGCAACGGGCGTCAATGCGCTCTGAAACAGATTTACGAGGAGTATCAATCGGCTCTGCTTGCCGCCAACGCCGTCGACTTTGACGACATGCTCATTCATACCGTTACCATGCTCAAAAAGGACGAAGAGCTTCGCGCTGAGCTGGACGCCCGATATCGGTACGTGCTGGTCGACGAGTACCAGGACACCAACGCGATTCAGTACGAAATCGTCAAGCTGCTCAATCGGGACTACCAAAACATTCAGGTTACCGGCGACCCCGACCAGTCCATTTACGGCTGGCGCGGCGCGGAAATCCGCAACATTCTCGACTTCGAGAAGGACTACCCCAACGTCAAAACGGTGCGTCTGGAAAAGAACTATCGATCCACGCCGGAGATTTTACACGTCGCCGACGAGCTGATTGCCAACAACCGGCAGCGCAAGCAGAAAACGCTCTTTACAGACAACAAATCCGGCGCTCCGGTACATCTGGTTTGTCTGGACGACGAGTTCGACGAAGCGGAATTCGTCGCGAAAAAAGTGGAGCTGCTGGTCAAGTCCGGACTGGCGCAGCCCAACGACATCGCCGTCTTTTACCGAACCAACGCCCAGTCCAGACCGTTTGAAGAGAAGTTCAACATCTACAATCTGCCGTACATTCTGGTCAACGCGGTGGAGTTCTTCCAGCGCAAAGAAATCAAAGACGTCATGGCGTACCTGCGGCTTCTGTCCAACCCGATGGACGACGTTTCGTTTGTGAGAATCGTCAACTGCCCGGCGCGGGGCATCGGCGACGCCTCGGTAGAAAAGCTGGCGGACTACGCTCTTCAGCAGGGGATTCCGCTCCTTCAGGCGGCGTGGGAAGTGGAACGCATTCCGACTATCAAGGGGAAATCCAAAGCGGCGATTCAGGACTTTATCCGTATCATGAACTCCATTTTCGAGCTGACCGGAACGAAACTCCAGCCGCTGGTCGAGCAGATTCTCGACCTGTCCGGATACCGCGCCCAGTACGCGGACTCCAAAGACGAAGACGACCTCAACCGTCTGGCAAACGTCGACGAATTTCTCAACGTCGCCAGCGCCTTCGACGAACGTCACGCCGACGACGAGAACATGATTAACCCGCTAACCGTCTTTCTGGAAGAGACTGCTTTGGTTGCGGACTCCGACAAGCTCAACTCCGGCGCCAGCTGCGTTTCCCTCATGACAATTCATTCCGCCAAAGGGCTGGAGTTCCCGTACGTGTTTGTCGTTGGTCTGGAAGACGGGCTTCTGCCGCACAAACGGTCGCTGGATTCAACGGACGAAAACGACCTGGAAGAAGAACGGCGATTGCTGTTTGTCGCCATTACGCGAGCGAAAAAAGAGCTGTTTCTTACCCACGCCGCCCGACGGCGCATGAGCGGGTATTTTCAGTCCTCGCCGCCGAGCCAGTTTCTTATGGAACTACCCCGCGACGAAATGGACGCTCCGTCTCTGAAAAAAGAATCGTACTATCAGGACGAGCCGGACATAGACGACTCGGAACTCAACGACTATCCCGACGATTTCCCCGACCGAATCCCGACGGGCAAGAAACGCCGGAACTCATGGCGAAAAAAGAAACCGTCCGGGAACTCAGACGGTTTCTGTGACGAAATTACCGACACCCGCTTTACGGACGAGTGGTAACGGCGATTAATGCGGAATTCGGAATGCGGAATTCGGAATTATCGCAATGCGCTCATCGCAGGTTACGAATCGCTCCTTATTAAAGTTTTTTGGAAAGGGGAGTTTGAGGGGAAGAACCTTTTTTTCAAAAAAGGTTTTCCCCTCATAACGTTTAATACGATACGCTTGAAAAAACTTCCCTAAAAGGGAGCCAGCTTGCTGGCGACCGAAAGTTTTTTCAAGCCTACAACACTTCTTAGAAATTTCTCGGAATCTCATATCCCTTGGTTTCCTGACGGGAGAAGAAGGTCGCCGCCTGGTCGTCGCCGACAATCGTTTCGGTCTTCGGATCCCATTTGACGACTCGGTTGAGACGAGCCGCGATGCCGCACATGTGACAGGCGTTCATGGCCTGAACGTGAGAAACGACGTCCGAAATGCACGTGCCGCCTTCGCGGACGCAGCGGATGAAGTTCTCCTTATGTCCTTCCATCGGTTTGCCGTGGAACAGTTCCCGATAATCGTCTTCGGTGAACGCATTGGACGGCAGCTCTTCAACTGGCTTGCCCTTGCAGCGGCCGCGGCTGACGTGGAAGCGTCCTTTGGTTCCTTCAAACAAAATGCCGTTGCCGTCTGGCGAATGGCTGACGACGTGCATTTCAATGCCGTTGTCGAACATACACTTGATGTCGAATCGGTCGCTGGTGTTGTAACGGTTGTCAACAGTCGGATAGCCGTCTTTGAACTCAACCGGATGATGAGCGTTTGTGCCGTCGAAGGAGACGGGACCGGTGCCGGGAGTCTGGAGATTCAAAGCCCACAGAGCGCAGTCAATGTGGTGAGCGCCCCAGTCGGTGAACTTGCCGCCGGAGTATTCGTACCACCAGCGGAACTCGTAATGGCAGCGGGTCTGTCCCATGTTGCCGTCGTTGTTGTTATTCATCCCTGTTGACAGGAACTCGTAACGCGGCGCCGGACCTTGCCACATTTCCCAGTCCAGAGAAGCAGGAACTTGAGCCTTCGGAATTTCGCCGGACGTGGGAGATCCGCCGATGTCGCAGACGATCTTCTTGACGTCGCCGATGTATCCTTTGCGAACCATCAACGTCGCCTTGACAAACTGATCGCGCTGGCAGCGCTGCCAGGTGCCAATCTGGAACGCTTTGCCGTACTTTTCGCAGGCGCGGCGAATGATCTGGTTTTCTTCCAGAGTCAAAGTCAGCGGCTTCTGGCAGAAGACGTGTTTGCCAGCCATGAGAGCTTCAACGGCAATCTTGACGTGCCAGTGATCCGGCGTTACGATAGAAACAACGTCGATGTCGTCCCGTTCGAGAATCTTGCGGTAATCTTTATAGGTGTCCGGTTTAATAACCTGTCCGTTGACTCGCTTTCCAATGCCAGAGTTGACGGTTCGGGCAAGACCATAGTTTTCGTCAACGTCGCAAAGGGCGACAATATCGACCAGACCGTTAAATCCGTGGGCGTCGCCTCGACCCATGCTGCCGACGCCGATGCAGCCCATGCGAAGGCGGTCGCTGGGAGCCTGCGCCCAAACCGGTTTAGAGGTCGCAACTACCGGAATCGCCGTTGCCATCGCAGCTGCGGCGGCAGACGCCTTAAAGAAATCTCGACGGGTTACTTGTTTCATGTGGTTATCTCCTGAAAATACTGAAAAAGGGGGAATCAATGCAAAATATCGAAATCATCGATCGCGGGGTTTTTGCCCCCGTAACCCAAAATTCGCATTCTATAACTACCCCGATTATACCAGAAATGCAATTCGATTGTAAAATCTGGACGAGAAAAACCGAAAAATAACGAAAAAAAAGATTGGATAGTTTGCGGGTTATACGGGTTGAGCGGAAAGGATAGGCAGTAGGCAATAGGCAGTAGGCAGTAGAGAAATGAAAGGCGGTAACGGAGCGACCGAAGGGAGCGTAGTTACGCTTTGTTCGAAGCGTGCATACCAAAACGACGAAGCCAGAAACCTCCCTCGGATGTAGCCCGTCTTCGGGCTACGTTGCCGGGACAATAAATATTCTCTTTCGCAGGAATCCCAGCTCGAACGCCCGGCTCGCGGCAGTCCTCTGCCGCCGAAGAAATCTCACGCGGAGATGCGGAGGCGCGGAGAATGTTCGCGAAGTTTTAAAAGATAACTTTGCGTTATTTGCGTTCTCTGCGGCTTAAAAAATCCATATTATTAGATTATCACAGTCTTTCAACGGAGCGATGGGACTTCGGCGGGCGAGACGTCCGCGAACCGAACTCAACCTGTGCGTGTGCAGTTCAAAGCGTAACTTCGTTCGCTGCGCTCACTACGTTACCGCCTTCCATTAACCAATCGGTGAAAATCCGTTTAATCCGTAAAATCCGTGAACGGACTGACCTGCTCCCCGCCATTGGGGGCGGCGGCAAGCCGCCGCAGTCCCCGACCTTTCGCGCTTCTCAGAAATCTCTCGGAATCTCGTAGCCCTTGGTTTCCTGACGCGAGAAGAACGACGCCGCCTGCTCGTCGCCGACGATTGTTTCCGTCTTCGGGTCCCATTTGATTTCACGGTTCAATCGGGCGGCGATAGCGCACAGGTGACAGGCGTTCATGGCTTGGACGTGCGAGACGACGTCTGAAATGCACGTGCCGCCTTCGCGGACGCAGCGAATGAAGTTCTCTTTGTGTCCTTCCATCGGTTTGCCGTGGAACAGTTCCCGATAGTCGTCTTCGGTGAACGCGTCTGGCGGAAGCTCTTCGACCGGCTTGCCCTTGCAGCGACCGCGGCTGACGTGGAAGCGTCCCTTGGTTCCCTCGAACAAAATGCCGTTGCCGTCTGGCGATTCGCTCACGACGTGCATTTCAATCCCGTTGTCGAACATGCACTTAATGTCGAACTTGTCGCTGGTGTTGAACCGGTTGTCAACAGTCGGATAGCCGTCTTTGAACTCCACTGGATGATGAGCGTTCGTTCCGTCGAAGGAGACGGGACCGGTTCCCGGCGTCTGCAGGTTGAGCGCCCACAAAGCGCAGTCGATATGATGAGCGCCCCAGTCGGTCAGCGTCCCGCCGGAATATTCGTACCAGTAACGGAACTGAAGATGGCAGCGGGTTTGACCCATGGAGCCATTACGGCTGTTCACGCCGGTTGACCGCAGCTCGTACCGCGGCGCCGGACCTTGCCACATTTCCCAATCCAGAGACGAGGGAACGGCAACTACCGGAATTTCTCCGGACGTGGGCGATGGAAAGATGTCACAGGTAATCCTTTTGACCTCGCCGATATACCCTTTGCGAACCAGCAGAGTCGCCTTGATAAACTGATCTCGCTGACAGCGCTGCCAAGTGCCGATCTGGAACGCCTTGCCGTACTTCTGGCAGGCGCGGCGAATAATCTGGTTTTCTTCCAGAGTCAAGGTCAGCGGCTTTTGGCAGAAGACGTGTTTGCCAGCCATGAGAGCTTCGACTGCAATCTTGACGTGCCAGTGATCGGGCGTGGCGATACAAACGGCGTCGATGTCGTTGCGTTCGAGAATCCTGCGGTAATCTTTGTACGTATCCGGTTTGACAACCTTGCCTTTGGCGTCTCGTTTCCCAAGGTTCATTCTTAACGTTTGGGCGATGCCGTAGTTTTCGTCGACGTCGCAAAGAGCGACAATATCGACCAGCCGATTGAAATCGCGAGCGTCGCCCCGCCCCATGTTTCCGACGCCAATACAGCCCATGCGAATGCGGTCGCTGGGAGCCTGCGCCCAAACCGGTTTCGGCGCGCTGACAACGGGAACAGCCGTCGCCATGGCGGCTGCGACAGCGGACGTCTTGAAAAAATCCCGACGGGTTACGTGTTTCATGTGGTTCTTCTCCTAAAACTTGAGTAGTGTATTTTTGTAATTATCTAAAATTATACCAGAAATGCGATTCCGATGTAAGAGGGGAATGGGAAATTTAGCAGCTGGGAGGATTCTGGGAGATTGCTGGGAGGAGGCTGGGAAATCCAAGTTCTTCCCAGCAGTTCCCAGAGAATTCCCAGCAGTTCCCAGAAAATTCCCAGCCGCCGATTTTTTTAAGCCGCAAAGAACGCATAGTTTTTAAAACTTTGCGAACTTCGCGAACTTCGCGTGAGGATTCTCCGGCGGCAGGGACTGCCGCGAGCCGGCTCCCCGATGTGCAATTCTCACTGCTTTCCCCTTGACGAAAATTCGATTCTATATATAATATTGGCTTAATTTGGTAAGAATATATAACCCAACTTACCACTAACAACTAACCTCATATTTTTCCCCACAAACCATGAAAACCAGCGAATTACGTGAAAAGTACCTCTCGTTCTTCGAATCGAAAGGCTGCGTCCGACGTCCCAGCGACGTCCTTGTTCCCCGATGGGATCCGTCTGTTTTGTTTACTCCCGCAGGCATGAACCAGTTCAAGGATCATTTCCTCGGCAAAGTCAAGCTGGACTTCACTCGGGCAACGACGTGCCAGAAATGCCTTCGCACCGGCGACATCGACAACGTCGGGCGCACCGCGTACCATCACACCTTCTTTGAAATGCTGGGCAACTTCAGCTTTGGCGATTACTTCAAGAGAGAAGCCATCAACTGGGCGTGGGAGTTCCTGACCGATAAACAGTGGCTTGGACTGCCCAAAGAGACGCTGACCGTTACCGTCTACAAAGACGACGACGAAGCGTACAACATCTGGAATAACGAAATTGGTCTGGATCAGTCCTGCATTTCCCGTCTGGAAGAGGACGAAAACTTCTGGCCGGCGTCCTGCCCGTCGGAAGGTCCGGACGGCGTCTGCGGTCCGTGCTCGGAAATTTACTATCACACTCCCATCGGAGAAGTCGAAATCTGGAACCTCGTCTTTACGCAGTTCAACCGTAAAGGCAACCCGCCAAACAACCTCTTTCCGCTGCCCAGCAAAAACATCGACACCGGCATGGGGCTGGAACGCGCAGCGTCCGCCTTGCAGGGCGTAACGACCAACTACCACATCGATATTTTGCTGCCTATCGTTTACGCGTCCGCGGACGTTGTCGGCGTTAAATACAATTACGACGACCCGAAAGACGAAAACGGCCGCCGTCTGCGCCGCATTACAGACCACATCCGCGCCTGTACGTTCGCCATTCACGAAAACGTTTATCCCGGACCCAACAAGGAAGAATACGTTATTAAACGTCTGCTTCGCCGCGCGTCTTTAGATGGGCATCAGATGGGCGTCAAGGAACCGTTCCTGTACAAAATCGTTCCTGCCGTTGTCGAAATGATGAAAGACCAGTATCCCGAACTGGAAGAAACGGTCGAACGCGTTCAGGAAGTCATTAAGGGAGAAGAAGCCAACTTCTTAACCACCATCGACGGCGGCGTAAACCACATCGACAAGGTCTTTGACCAGTTGGAATCGACAAATACAAAAGTCATTCCCGGCGACGAAGCGGCTGAACTGTACACAACCTACGGCGTCCCGCCAGAGCTGTTTGCCGCCATGGGCGCTGACAAGGGCTACGATTTCGACTGGGACGGATACAAAGCCGCCATGGAAGAACACGCCAAGCAGTCCGGCGCCGGCAACAGAAAAGAGCTGTTCAAGTCCGGCCCGTTAGACGACCTGAAAAAGCAGCTGCGTCAAACCCCGTTCGTCGGATACGAAAAGCTCGAAGCCCCGGCTATCGTCATGGGAATTCTGGCTGACGGCGCGCTGGTTGAAGAGCTGTCAGATACAACCGTTATGAACGTCGCGGTCGTCCTCAACTCCACGCCGTTCTACGCGGAAAAAGGCGGTCAGATGCCGGATACCGGAACGCTTACCGTTGGCGACATGGTCTTTGAAGTTACCAACGTTCAGCAAGACTCCGGCCTGGTTCTCCATATCGGTCAGCTCAAGTCCGGAACGCTCACAAACGGCTCTCAGGTTATGGCGTCGGTCAACGCCAAACGCCGAGCGGCTGTCTCGCGCGCGCACTCTGCAACGCACTTGCTCCATTACGCTTTGCAAAAACATCTAGGCGCTCACGCTCAACAACGCGGTTCCAAGGTAGACGAAGACGTTCTGCGATTTGACTTTACTCACCCAAAGCCTATTACAACCGAACAGATACAGGCAATCGAACGAGAAGTCAACCAGCTTGTTCTAGACGCGAATTTCGTTGAAAGTCAGGAAATGCCGATTGCTCAAGCTCGAGAAGCTGGCGCATTACAAGTATACGCTCATGATTTTCGGTTTCCTCTTGCTGTTGTCCCCGCTCCTTCCAGGCATCGGGCAGGAGATATACGGTTCGCGCATTTGGC
>CACXSS010000051.1 GCA_902770245.1 uncultured Planctomycetota bacterium
AATTATGACGCCCTGCTGTTCCATCAATTTACGAAAATCTTCCCGGAAATTTAATGGGGGAATTCCCGCCCATTGAACAGCTCCGTTTTCGTCAAACTCGAATTCCAGCCCCTGACCCGGCTCGTTGATTCGACTTTCCCACTCCTTGTATCGCGGAGTGAGAAAGTAAACCCTTTGGTTGGCTGACCCGCGCCAGAGCAGGTTGGCGTACTGCGATTCAATAAACGGACCGTCAATCAGGATATCAATATTAGAAACGAATTTTTGCTGGAAAAATGACAGCTTTTTTCGTAAATCTTCGAAAATATATCCCGTATAGCTCATAAATGAGGGATTATCGCCCCTTCGGCGACGGAGTTCTTCGATTAACGACGTCAGAGCCTCCGCCTGATCCATCGGCTCGCCGCCGCTGAAGGTGAACCCCTCCAGGTCTGGCGAGGCGTCGAACTTCTCCGCCAGTTCCTGGACGTCCATTTCGATTCCGCCGTTGTAATCCCGCATTTCCGGAGACGTGCAGCCTGGACACCGCTGAGAGCATCCCTGAACCCAAACAACGCCCCGAACTCCCGGTCCGAGAGTCGAACAGCGCAACGAATATCGAGCAATGCGTATGGTTGTCATGGGAAAATTGTTGGGTGTGAGCGTTTAGAAGAACTTTTTCATCAGCCAGGTGAAGAACTTGTATCTCAACGAGGGGACGTAAACGACTTTTCTCGGATGATTTTTAATCGTTTCCAGCGATTTTTTCGTGAGCCATTCCAAGTCAAGCCACATGAACCCAGGAATCTTTTTGTAGCTCTCCGTGGCGGGAAGCATTTCTTTGGTCGTATAGAAATCCGTCTTGACGTAGCCGGGGCAGAGCGCTTGAGCGCGAACGCCCGTCTTCGCCAAATCCCAGGCGAAATTGCGGGTAAACGACAGAATAAACTGCTTGGTTGACGTGTAGTTCGTCGCGCCGGGATACGAGCCAAAAGCGGCAACGGACGCCAGATTAATAATGTATCCCTTGCCGTTGGCTTTCATGACTTGAGCCGCCGCGCGGGAAAGACGCACCGTCGCGATGCAGTGGACGGTAATCATGCCGGTCGTAAAGTCCGGGTCGACGTCGGGATAGAGAACGTCCCATCCTCCGCCGTAACCAGCGGAGTTGATAAGAAACTCCAAATCCGGCGTCTGAGCGATTTTCTCTTCCAGACGGCGAATGTCGTCCAACTGGCTCAAATCCGCCAGAAAGACCTCTGCGCTGACGTTGAACTGCGATTCCAGCTCCTGTTTGACTTCGTTGAGAACGTTTTCGCGCCGAGCGACGAGAATCATATTGTATCCGTCCGCCGCAAGGCGTCGGGCAAACGAGCGCCCAATTCCGCTGGACGCGCCGGTTATAATTGCTGATTTTGACATGAGTTAGGAAAAATTCGGAATGTAGAATTCGGAATGCGGAATTACGCAAAGCGCATCTTGAAAAAAACTCCTCACTCCTCACTCCTCACTTCTAACTATAAAAACAATAGACTTTAATTTGGTATCCGATATTAATATATATCTTACCCCAAAAATCATTCTTTGCAAGCGTCAGGAAAATATTTTTGAAAATTTTTGAAAAATTTTGAAAAGTTAGCTAAATTATCCCGCCCCCTCTTGCATTTCGAAAAAAAACTGATATACTTATAAATAAAATTTTATCGATTGAAAATTGAGATATTGTATTTCGGGAAAGCTGAGAACCGGGAAAAAGTTTGTTTCTTGAACTTTAGTTCAATTGATCAGACCTTTTCTGCTGACAATTTGTAAAGATTGGTTATCTTGACAAAGTCGTTTTCAGCTCGTTATACAGTCTTGACTGTTTTCAATTGAAGTGTCGGTATTCCACTAATCTTTAATGGAGCTCAGTAACAATGCAGGAAACCATTGAAAAGACTCGCGAGGAGGTCCAGCGACTTGCGGCAGTCAACGAAATTCTGGAACGGAACAACTACGACCAGTCTCGTTTGATTCCGATTCTTCAACAGGTACAGGAAGTCTTCAAGTACCTTCCGAAGGACGCAATTACTTACGTAGCAACGTCGTTGGATTTGCCTGTCGCTCACGTCTATGGCGTTGCGACGTTCTACGCTCACTTTTCTCTTAATCCGAAAGGTAAGCACATCATTCGTCTTTGCGACGGAACTGCTTGTCACGTTAAGAAGTCCAGCGGCATTCGCGAAAAGCTTTATGAAAAGCTGGGTCTTAGCGATGATAATCGCACCTCATCCGATTTAATGTTTACCGTAGACATCGTCTCCTGTCTTGGAGCATGCGGTTTGGCGCCGGTAATGGTTGTAGATGAAGTTGTCCACGGACAGGCGACGCCAGAATTAGCGGCAGAACTGATAGATAAAATTCGCGCTGAGGAGTCGGCTGCGTAATCAGGATTCGGAATAAATCGCATTTGCTTTGATTTATGACAGTTTATTTCCATAAATCAAGTTCATAACACTTTAACCCAACTAAAATACCATGCCAAATCTGGAACAGATTGCCGAACAGTTTAATAAACGTGAAGCGGCATTAAAACGGCGAATTATCATCTGCGGTGGAACGGGCTGTATTGCCAACGGATCGATGAAAGTTCGCGACGCTCTGGTTGAAGAGCTGAAAAAAGTCGGTGAAAACGTGGTGGTCGAGCTTTCTTCAGGCTGCGCCGAATCCCAGACGGAATTAAATACTTTAACGTACGTATCCAAGTCTGGCTGTCAGGGCTTCTGCCAGCAGGGACCTCTGATGCGAATCGAACCGGCTGGAATTCTTTATTGTCACGTCAAAGAGGAAGACGTTCCTGAAATCGTTGAAAAGACAATTCTTAAAGGTGAAGTTATTGACCGGCTCGTTTACGAACATCCGGTAACGAAAGAGCACTGCAAGTTTGAGAAAGAAGTTCCTTTCTATGCTCGTCAGCAGCGCGTTGTTTTGGCTAACTACACCATCGAGCCGGAAAACATAGAAGAATACATCGCTCGCGGCGGATACGTTGGAGTTCGCAAAGCTGTTACGGAAATGACTCCGGAACAGGTCTGCCAATCGATGATTGATTCCGGTCTTCGCGGCCGCGGCGGCGGCGGATTCCCGACGGGCTTAAAATGGAAGTTCACGCTGGCTTCTCCCGGTCCGAAAAAGTACGTCATTTGCAACGGCGACGAAGGCGACCCCGGCGCTTTTATGGATCGTTCCGTTATGGAAGGCAACCCGCATGCTGTTTTGGAAGGCATGATGATTGCCGGTAAAGCAATTGGAGCCGACGAAGGCGTTGTTTACGTCCGCGCTGAATACCCGCTAGCAGTCAAACGTATGCGTCACGCTATCGCTCAGGCTGAAGAATTCGGTCTTTTGGGTGAAAATCTTTTCGGTACAGATTTCAGCTTCAAAATCCGCGTTATGGAAGGCGCAGGCGCCTTCGTCTGCGGCGAAGAAACCGCTCTTATCGCTTCCGTTGAAGGCAAACGCGGCATGCCTATGCCCAAGCCGCCATTCCCGGCTCAAAAAGGTCTCTACGGAAAACCGACTGTTATCAACAACGTTGAAACGCTCGGCATGGTTCCGTTTGTTCTGCGAGAAGGTCCGGAAAAATTCGCTTCCGTTGGAACTGAAAAGGCAAAGGGAACCAAGACGTTCGCTTTGACCGGTCACGTTGCCAACACCGGTTTGATTGAAGTTCCGTTCGGTACAACGCTTCGAGAAATCGTTTACAACATTGGCGGCGGCGTTACAGACAACGCTGGCAACGTTACCAAGGACGATTTCAAATCCGTACAGATCGGCGGACCTTCCGGCGGATGCCTTACGCCTGCCATGCTCGACATGCCTATGGACTACGATAACCTCACTGCGGCTGGCGCTATGGTCGGTTCTGGAGGTTTGGTTGTCATGAACAAACAGACATGTATGGTCAAAGTCGCTCGCTTCTTCATGCAGTTCACCCAGAATGAATCCTGCGGTAAATGCGTTCCCTGCCGTGAAGGCACCAAGCAGATGCTGGCTCTTCTGGACGACATCATCGAAGGCCGCGGCACAGCCGAAACGCTCGAACAGCTGGAACAAATCGCCAAGGCGGTTAAGCTCGGCTCTCTTTGCGGTTTGGGTAAGACGGCTCCGAACCCGGTTCTGTCCACCTTAAAGTACTTCCGTGAAGAATACGAAGCTCACGTCTTCAAGAAGATTTGCCCCACTGGCGAATGCAAAGCGTTGGCTCGTCCAACTATCAACCCGGAAAAATGCAAGGGCTGCACCGCCTGCGCCCGCAAGTGCCCGGTTGGCGCCATTTCCGGAACTGTCAAGCAGCCGCACTCCATTGATCCTGAAAAGTGCATCAAGTGCGGAGCCTGCAAAGCTGCCTGCAAGTTCGGCGCAGTAGAAGGAATTTAAGTAGTTGCGAGCGAGTTGCGAGTTATGCTCGCAACTCCTGATTCACCATAACATCTGACCAACACATTATAATATCATGACAGACACGAAAAAATTAACGGTAAACGGTCTGGAAGTCGAGTTCACTGATGAACGCAACCTGCTTGAAGTCATTCGCAAAGCGGGCATCGACCTCCCGACGTTCTGCTATCACAGCGAACTGAGCATTTACGGCGCGTGCCGTTTGTGCCTGGTTCTTGTTGAAGGCCGCGGCATTATGGCCGCCTGTTCAACCGCCCCGGCTGAAGGGATGGTTATTCACACTGAAACAAAAGAGCTTCGCGAAATGCGAAAGATCAACATCGAACTGTTGTTGGCTAACCATGATCGCGAATGCACAACGTGTTCAAAGAGCGCCGTTTGCGCTTTGCAAAATATCGCGCGCAGACTGGGCGTTCATGACGTTCGATTCAAGTCGCCGAAACGCACCGATCCGATTGACACGTCTTCTCCCTCTTTAGATCGCAACCCGAACAAGTGCATCCTTTGCGGCGATTGCGTCCGCGTTTGCTCGGAAATTCAGGGTATCGGAGCTATCGACTTTGCTAACCGCGGAAGCAACGCTCGCGTTGCCCCGGCTTTCAACGCTGATTTAGGCAAAGTCGAATGCGTCAACTGCGGTCAGTGCGCCGCCGTTTGCCCGACGGGCGCCCTGCTTCCACATGACGACACCGAAAAAGTCTGGAACGCTCTGTATGACTGCAGCAAGACTGTTGTCGTTCAGATTGCTCCGTCCGTTCGAGTTGGCTTGGGCGAAATGTTTGGCTGCAAAGTTGGAGAAAACGTTGCTGGCAAACTCGTTGCCGCTTTGAAGCTCATGGGCTTCAAGTATGTTTACGACACCAACTTCACTGCCGATATGACCATCTTCGAAGAAGCGACTGAATTCATCGATCGGTTCACGAAGAAGGAAAAGCTGCCTCTGTTTACGTCCTGCTGCCCGGCTTGGGTTAAGTATGCAGAAAGCTACTTCCCGGAATTCCTTCCCAACATTTCCAGCTGCCGTTCTCCGCAAGGCATGTTTGGAGCCGTTGCTCAGGAAGTTCTTCCCCAGCAGCTTGGCTGCAAGCGTGAAGACCTCGTTGTCGTTTCGATTATGCCTTGCACGGCGAAGAAGTTTGAAGCTAAGTTGCCCAAACTGGCTACCAACGGCAAACCGGACGTTGACATTGTTATTACCACAGTTGAAGTCGGTCGTATGATTCATTCGATGGGAATCGACCTCAACGATCTCGAACCGCAGGCGTTTGACATGCCTATGGGTTTGGCGACCGGCGGCGGCGTTATCTTTGGCGCGTCCGGCGGCGTTATGGAAGCGGCTCTTCGTTTTGCCGTTGAAAAGATTACGGGCGAAACGCTTAAGAACGTCGATTTCAAGATGGTTCGCGGTATGAACAATCGCAAGACCGCAACGCTCAACGTTGCTGGCAATGAAGTCAAGGTTGCGGTTGTTTACGGCTTGGCGGCGGCGAAGAAACTGCTCAACGAAATCAAGTCTGGCGAATCGCAATTTGACTTTGTCGAAGTCATGGCTTGCCCGGGCGGATGCATTTCCGGCGGCGGTCAGCCATACGGCGCGACAAACGAAATCCGCAAACAGCGTCAGAACGGTCTGTACACGATCGACGCTACCAGCCAGCTTAAGAAGTCGCAAGAGAACTACATGGTTGACAAGTGCTATGCAGAACATCTCGGCGGCGGAGCAGGTTCTCACAAGGCGCACGAATTGCTGCACACGCGCTATCAGAACCGCAGCCAGCTTTTTGACGCCAAACTCCCGATTATTCGCGGAACGAAAGACAACCGTCTGGCTGTTACGGTTACAATCCCCACCAAGGGCGATAACGCCGCGGCGACTGAACTGCTCGGAGCTGTTTCTCAGTACGTCAAAGAAAGCGGATACGCTGACAGCGTTGACCTTGACGCCGCGTTCACGGCTGAAAACGTCAACTGCGTTACCGTTGATTGCGAAGAAATCGCTGCGTCTATCGACAGCGTTAAAGAAGCTATCGAAAAGGGAGTTAAAGCTCTCTAAACGAGCCTGCTGTTATAGCATAGACTGACAAACCGAAAACGAGAGAGATGCGAAAAGCGTCCCTCTCGTTTTTTATGTCTATAGAGATAATGGCGTTTTTTGATTCATCCAAAAAGGCGTTGCTGAACATATAAAAGAGGTTGATGTCCAGCTGCGTCGGAATTGTCTGCTTACGGTTATTTGGCAGCTTTACAGATTGACGATTGTTCCAATTGGGTTAGAAGCCAAAGCAGCCAGGTTCTTCTAGGTTGAGGCGTTTCATTTTTTTATAAAGCGTGGTTCGGTTTATTCCCAGCGCGGCGGCGGTTTCAATTCGATTCCACTGGAAGGCGCGCAAGGCGTCGAGAATGATTTTCCGTTCCGGCTCTTCCAGCGCGTCTTTGAGAAGCCGAATCGACGACGGGTCTGGAACAGGTGAAGCGTTCGTTTCGTTGTTTGCCGCTGCGGAGTTTGACAAGATTGCTTGCGTCGGCGCTGGTTTCGTTCTGACTGTGTTGGGTAAGTCTTCAAGTGTAACAATATCCGATTTCCCCAGCAGAACGGCGCGTTCAACTGCGTTTTGCAGTTCCCGGACGTTGCCCTGCCATCGATAAGACGTCAGCGCTGACATGGCGGCGTCGGAAAAACCAACAACAGCGCGGCGAGTTTGCTGACAGGTCTGTCTCAGGAAGAACTGCGCCAAAAGCGGGATGTCGTCAACGCGTTCTCGCAGAGGCGGAACGTCGATATTGATGACGCTGATTCGATAATACAGGTCTTGACGGAACCGTCCGTCCTGAACGGCGCAATAGAGATTTTCGTTTGCCGCCAGAATCACTCGAACGTCAGCGGAAATCGGCGAGCTTGATCCAGCCGGTTCAAACTGCGAATCCTGTAACAGACGCAACAGCTTGACTTGCAGCGCAGGAGAGATTGTCGATATCTCGTCAAGAAGAATCGTCCCGCCGTTCGCCTGCTGGATTTTGCCGATTCTTAAACTGGACTCGTCTGTAACATATCCAAACAATTCTTTTTCCAGAACGGATTCCGACAGCGCTCCGCAAGGAATTTCAATAAACGGCTTGTCTTTCCGGGAACTGAGTCGATGAATCGCTCGGGCGATTGTCGATTTCCCAACGCCGCGTTCTCCTGTAATCAAAACTGGCGTCTGAGCGTTGGCGATTGTCTGAACAACGTCGAATGCGCGCTGCATTTTGTCGTTCTTCCCGACAACCCATTCTCCGTCAGGGAAGATTTTAATACTCTCGCTGTTTTCCGCCAGTTTTTTCTTTTCCGCCGCGCGGTGAATGGTCAGCAAAAGTTCGTTATCGAGAATCGGTTTAACGAGAAAATCAAACGCGCCTTCCCGAATCGCCTGCAGAGCCAATTCCGCCGTGCCGTATCCGGAAATGACAATTATCGCGGTTTCCGGACGCCGCTTTTTGCAGTAACGAAGAATGTCGAATCCGGAATCCAGCCCCAATCGAAGGTCAGTTACGACAACGTCAAAATTCTGTTTTTCTAAAAGATCCAGCGCCCCTGAAACGCTGTCCGCCGCCGTCGTTCTATAACCAGCGTACATCAAACTGTCTGAAAGAGACTCCAATACGAGTTCATCGTCGTCAGCAATCAGAATGGAATTGTTGTACATGGGGGCGCTGTTTGGAAACAAAAAATAAGTGTATAATACTTTGGCGTTGTAAGTTAGGAGTTAGGAGTGAGGATTTGGCGCAAAGCGCTCCCCCATACTACGCACTATGCACTAAGTACTATGCACTCTAGCCTAATGCGTACTAACCACTTCCCAATTATGCACTATGAATGAGAAAAGCAAACGATTAAGCAAACCTTTTTAATAAAGAAAAACGCGAAGAATAAACGAGATAATATGGTTGTATCGAATTTAACGGCTGAAATAATTGATGATGGGCGCTTTCAGGCGTATTTCGCGATTGCTGGCGGGGGAACGGACGCGCTGGCGGACTTGCTTCGCACGCCGGGAGCGTCGGGATTGGTTGAAGGGGCGACGATTCCCTATTCTCCCGACCAGATGACCGAATTCCTCGGATACGAAGTTGCTCAAGCGTGCTGTCAGGCGACTGCATGGAAGATGGCAAATGCTGCGTTTCGACGCGTCATTAATAATAAAGCGGGACGCTCTCCGCTGGGCGTTGCCTGTACTGCGGCGCTGGGAACGAATCGGGTTCGAAAAGGCGAGTCCAGAGCGCATATCGCCCTTCAGATGTCAGACGCCGTCTATACGTTTACCGTCCGATTTGTTCGAGATGAGCAAAAAGAACAGTCCGCTTCCGCCGACCAGTTCGCTGCGATTCGCGCCCAGCAGGAAAGAGTCGTTTCTGACGTTCTATTGTCCGCGCTGAGATACGTTCAGGCGGCGAGGCGCCGCTCCCCGTCCGCGCTAACGCGCGATTGCCAAAAAACGCTCCCGTTGGTCGCTTTGGATAATCTCACAACTCAATATACCGTTACCACTGATTGTCAGCCGCTTCCCGATTCGTGGCGAAATCTGTTTCAAGGAACCATTGATGAAACGTATTACAGTCCTTCTCTCGCAACTCGCAACTCGCCACTCGCAACTATTCCCGCGATTTTCCCCGGGTCGTTCAACCCGATTCACGACGGTCATCGGCGAATGCGCGCGTTGGCGTCTGCTATTCTGCATTGCCCTGTTTGCTATGAATTGTCCGTGTTAAACGCGGACAAACCCACGACGTCGCCGGGCGAAACGGCGTGGCGGCTCAACGAAATCGCCAAGATGGACGCTCAAGCCGAGGTGATTCTTTCCCGAACGCCGCTGTTTATCGACAAAGCCCGAAAGCATCCCGGGGTAACGTTCGTCGTCGGCGCCGACACGATGGCAAGAATCAACGATCCCAAATACTGTCAAAGCGAATTGGCGTTTAATGAGATGATTGCGGAATTCTCACGTCTGAATATACGCTTCCTTGTATTCGGACGCCCCGCATCTGACGGCGTGTTTTCGTCTCTAGAAACCCTGCATTTAATCGACGCCCTTCGTCAACTCTGCATTCCCGTCCCGGAAAACGAGTTCTGTTGTACGCTCAGTTCTACGGAGATACGCCGCCGGTATGGGTTGTAAATTATCCAGAAAAGGGTATAATTCTATGACCGTTTGAAAAGGAGGATTCCAGAATTGAGTATTACGTCTGACGACGTCAGTTATTATGACTATGACCTGCCGAAAGAGCTGATTGCTCAACAGCCGTTGGCTGACCGCGATGCGGCGAAGATGATGGTCGTAAACCGTCAAACCGGGGCGATTGAACATCGTCAGGTCGGCGATTTTATCGACCTGCTTACTCCGGCGGACGTCGTTGTACTCAATAACACAAAAGTCGTTCCCGCCCGGCTGATTGGCGTTCGCGTTCAAACCGGAGGGCATTGGGAAGGGCTGTTTTTAGAGCTGGCAATAGAGAGTTGCGAGTTGCGAGTTGCGAGTTGCGAGAATGATAACATTCAGACCAATTCAACGCCACGATGGCGGCTTATCGGCTCGACCCGCGGCAAACTGCTGCCGGGAGAACGGGTTCAGCTGCTGGACGTCAACGGTCGTCCTGACGTCGTTCTCCGTTTTGAAACCAAAGCCCCAGACGCTTCCTGGACTGTCGTACCGGAATCGGACGAGAATTACTTGACGATTCTCGATAGAGTTGGGCGCGTTCCCATTCCGCCGTACATCCGCAACGGGCAAATGGAGGAATCCGACATAAACAACTATCAGACTGTATTCGCTCAGGTTCCCGGGGCTGTTGCCGCTCCCACGGCGGGACTTCATTTTTCCGAGGAAACGCTGAACAAGATTCGTCAAAAAGGCGTCGATATAGAATACGTTACGCTCCACGTTGGAATTGGAACGTTCAAACCGATCAGCGTTACAAAACTGTCGGAACACGAAATGCACTGCGAGTACGCTCAAATTGACGCTGCCACCGCAGAAAAGCTCAATCAGAGACGTTACGCCGGCGGGCGGCTGTTTGCGATTGGAACGACGTCAGTTCGAACGCTGGAGTCAGCGGGACAGTCTGGAGAAATCCTTCCCATGGCGAAACAAACGAACCTGTTTATAAAACAGCCGTACACATTCAAAGCGGTTGACGCCATTTTGACAAATTTCCATTTGCCCAAATCGACGCTGCTGGTGATGATTCGCGCCTTTGGCGGAGACGAACTGATAAAAGAAGCCTATCGACAGGCGATTGAAAATAAATACCGTTTTTATTCCTACGGCGACTGTATGGTAATTATTTAGTTGCGAGTTGCGAGTAGCGAGTTGCGAGAAACGCTTGCGTCAACATTCACTATTCCCTACTCCCTATTCCCTACTCCCCATTCCCTAAAAGCATGAAAGAAGAAGACATCCTCGTTATTCCGACCAAGGCGTTTCACGACGCCGGTTATTTTCAGGGATTTTCCCTGCTCAAAGAAGAATTCATTCGCGGTTTGCTGACAGAAGAGAACGTTTCCTTCCGCCGCCGAGCCGATATGGAAGGAGATCCGTCCTATAAGCAGCTCATTCCGTACATGATTATCCGTTACACCGAACCGGACGGACAGGTCAAGCTGTTCCGTTACGTTCGCGGCAAAGGCATGGGCGAAGGACGTCTGCACGAAAAACATTCCGTCGGCGTCGGCGGGCACATTTCCACCGAAGACGTTCAGTCGCAAGGCGGTTCCGCCAACTCCAAGGGCTGGGAAGCCTACCATCTGGGCATGCTCCGCGAACTGTCGGAAGAAGTCGAAATGTCAACCCCGTACAAGTCAACTTGCGTTGGTCTGATTAACGACGACCTGACAGAAGTCGGCAAAGTCCATTTGGGCGTTGTCCATATTTTAGACGTCGAAACGCCGGACGTCGCCGCTAAAGAAACCGACCTGCTGCGAAGCGGGTTCGTTCCGGTTGAAGAACTCATGAAAGACCTCGACCTGTTTGAATCCTGGTCGAGCATTTCACTCAAAGCGTTGTTTGCTTAGTAGTACTTAGCGCTTAGCGCTTAGTAGTACTTAGTACTTAGGACGCAAAGCGCCGATCCCTATGCACTACGCACTACGCACTATGCACTATGCACTTTCTCACTCCCTATTCCCTACTCCCTAAAATGTCAATCGAACTTACTTCCGTTGCCGCTGCTGAAGTGTTAAACGTTATGGAAAACCAGGAACTGGACGCCGACAAGACGTATCTGCGAGTCGTTATCAGAAGCGGCGGCTGCAGCGGTATGAACTACGGTCTGGCGTTCGACGAAAAATACGACAAAACCATCGATGCCATTTATCCTCAAAACGGCGTCAATGTTGTTACAGCGAAAAAATTCGCCCAGTTCCTCGACGGAAGCTCCATTAACTTCCTCGACAACGCCATGGGACGCGGTTTCCTCGTCGAAAACCCGATCTTTCCCGCCAACGCTGGCTGCGCCGGCTGCCACCATTAATTTTGGGAAATAGGGAATGGGGAATAGGGAATAGTACTTCGCCTTCGGCGAATTAAATTCTCTACTGCCTACTGCCTACTGCCCACTGCCTCAATATGCACCGCTGCTATTGTCCTGTCCTGCCGAATGATGGAATAATCGCCCTGCCTCCGGAAGAGGCGCATCATGCGGGGTCGGTTCTCCGACTTCAAGTGGGTGACAGTCTCGTATTGTTTGACGGAGCAGGGCGGGAAGCGCAGGCGCGTGTCTATTCTGCCTCGAAAAAGACCGTCGAGGTTGAAATTGAGTCTGTCGCGGAAGTCAACCGGGAATCCAAACGAAAGCTGACCATCGCGATTGCTCTGCCCAAAGGCGACCGACAGAAATGGCTCATCGAAAAATGCGTTGAGCTGGGCGTCGCTCAAATTCTCCCTCTGGACGTCGAACGCTCTGTTGCCAAGGCGGAAAAACAGGTTGTTCAGCGGCTTGAACGGCAAGTCATTGAAGCTTCTAAACAGTGCCGCCGTAACACGCTCATGAAAATCCTCGACCCGATGAAATGGTCGGAGTTCTTAAATAATATTAATAAGGACAATCCCGGTTTTATCAGCAAAGATTGTCTCAAGCTCATCGCTCATCCCGGGGGAATCTCCGTTCAAGACGCTCTGTCGAAAGTCGGAGAAGATGGCGACGTCCTGGTTGCCATCGGTCCGGAAGGCGGATTTACAGACGAGGAATGCGTCTCCGCCGTCGATTCCGGATTTGAACAGCTGTCTCTGGGCGCTCGAATTCTCCGAATCGAAACCGCCGCAATCTCGCTTGCCGCGCAGATATGCAACTGAAATATCTGACAAAATACTGTTTGTCTGTTAAAATAGAAAGATTATACGCCCTTATAACCCTTTCAATTCATACAATCATTTCAGAAATTATAAAAACTTTTTCTAAAAAAAGCAAAAAAAACCCTTTACATTTCCATTTTTTAAGCTATAGTAAAATTATCAAATAGGTAAAACGCAACGATTAGGGATAATAATGCGTTTAACAGAACTATAACGATTTTAGCGATTTTGAAAGGGGTAATGAGATGAGTTTTTTAACCTCAGCGTTGCTTTGCTTGACCTCCTTTGCAGGTTCAGGCGATTTCGCCGCGCTTTCCAATTATTTAGAGGAATCCGGCAATCGATACGTTATCACAGACTCGCTTCCATTTGAATGGATTACAACCAATTTCACGGATGTAATTACAGCTGATGAAGCCAAGAAGGAAGAGGAAGTCAAAAAGGACGAACCCAAGAAGGAAGAACCTAAAGAGGACGAAGTCAAGAAAGACGAACCCAAGAAGGAAGAGCCTAAAGAGGAAGTCAAGAAAGACGAACCCAAAAAGGAAGAGCCTAAAGAGGAAGTCAAAAAGGATGAACCCAAGAAGGAAGAGTCCAAGAAGGACGAAGAAGTCAAGAAAGACGAACCCAAAAAGGAAGAGTCTAAAAAGGAAGAACCGAAATCCAAATATGAAACCATTGATGTTAAAGCTTCAAAGCTGAAGGTTGCTGAAGATTTCAGCGCTTGCATTATCCCGGAAGAAATCACTCCCATTTCATTGAATGTAACGGAATGGACAAATTCATTCCGCGTCGTGAGCGTTAAGCCTCATGGTTCTAAAGTGTCGAAGGGCGACAAGCTCATTGAGCTGGATACCGAATCGTACGACAACGCGCTGGCGGATTTGCGCCGCAGCGTTAAAGGTCTGGAAATCGCATTCCAAAAGGCGGAAGCTGCGATTGAAACCGCCCGCAAAACTAACGAGCTTGAACTGCTTCAAGTTAAACAGGGTATCGATCGCAATAAAGAAACCTGGAAACACTTCTGGGACGTTGAATGGCCAGCCAAGCTGGAGTCGATTGAACTCAACGCTCAACTAACCAAGACTCGTCTGGACGCTCAGCGCGAAGAATTCAATCAGCTTAAAAAGATGTTTGAAGCAGACGATCTGGTTGAACACGAAGAAGAATTTCTGCTCAAACGTCAGAAGTTGGAACTGGACGTTGCGGAATTTAACTACAAACTTGCTGTCGAAAAATATAACCGCACCAAGGCTGTTGAACTTCCTCAAACCGAAGAGGACAACAAGCAGAAGTACGAACGTTTGCTCTCTGTCTGGGAAGCGGCGTTGAAAGTTGCCCCGCTGGCAATCAAAGAAGCTGAACTTGAATTCGAAGGACAGAAAGTTGCCCTTGAACGAGCAAGAGCCAAACTGGCAAAGATGGAAAAACAGCGAGCGCTGCTCGAATGCCGCGCGCCGGCGGACGGTTTTTTCCTCTATGGCTCTTTTGAAAACAACAAGTACGTTGGTTTTGACGTTAATCGCGTTCTCCTCAAGCCGGAAGGACTCCTCCCGCTGAAGAAAACCGTTGCCGTTATCGTTTCGGGAACGTCAGAAGCGTCAATTACCATTCCAGAAAAACTCTGGAGTTCATTGGACGTCGGGTTCAAGGGCTGGTTTACTCTCAACGCCTATCCGAACAACGAATTGATGGTTTCTCTCAAATCGTTTACCGACTATCCCGTTGCAGAAGGCGAATATCAGGGAACCGTCAAGATTAACGGCGATATTCCCAACAACGTCAAACTTCTGCCTGGCATGAAAGGCAAGGTTAAGCTCGTTCTCAAAGAGAAGTCCAAAGCGATTATGATTCCTCAAACCGCCTTAGGACGCGAAGGGTACACGACTGATCGATTCGTCTATGTCCTCAACGGCGACAAGGCTGTTAAGCGCGCCGTCAAGACGGGTTACACAACCGAGAAGTCAGTTGAAATTGTTGACGGTCTGGAATCGGGCGAGAAAGTCGTCAAAGACTGGACGAAAGTCGAAGAATAAACAATCCGTCAGGACTGAGGGAATTGCGATTGACGCCTATTCCTCAGTCCTAATCGGGTGCGCGCAAAATTTTCTTGCGAAGATAGACAAGATGAGAAACTGAACGGCGTCCCGGATGGAGACGCCATTTCTATAACCGTCGACTTTAGTCTACGGACGGCGAAGCCCTCCCCAAAAAGCCATCCTGATCGAGTCAACCTTTTTTTGTTATTTTTTTTGTCCGTGGGTTGAAACCCACGGCTAGAAACATTGAACTGCTACGCAGTTCTAGAAGAACGCTTCGCGTCTGCCATTAAATTATGCAACCAAAATTTGAGCACACCCATATTTCTATATTATTCTTCCAGGCGCTTGACATAATCTTCAAATCCAAGTATAATATTAAATTACTGTAAAAAAGCGATGTAATTTAATTCACATCGTTTCAACATTTGACGTAAAGTAATTTACCGTCCATACACAGGAGAAGAAAGTCTATGAAACGTTCCAATAAAACAATGGCAATTGTTTTTTTGTCAGTGATTGTTTTGGCGTTGTTTATTATTGTTCGCAGTTCAAATTCAACAGCTGCCCATTCCAACATTACGGTTTCAAATTATAGCGTCGTCTGTAATGACGTTGTTGATAATAACATCACAAGCGCCAATACCGAAAACAACGTTTTAAGAGTTAAGCGCTATTGTTATGCGGATTCTTATCCAGGCAGCTTGTCGTATGAAGAACAGCAACAA
>CACXSS010000052.1 GCA_902770245.1 uncultured Planctomycetota bacterium
GGATTTGAAAAGATCGGTGCGGGAACGCTGACTCTTTCCGGAGCGAATACGTATACCGGAATGACGACCGTTACCGTGGGCGCTCTCCAACTGACTGGCGACGCTGTTCAAACGATCGGACCGATTACTGTCGAAACGGACGGAACGCTGGAATATAATATTCCAGACGGTCAGACGGAAAAAACAACAATCACAGAAGGCAACGCTATTGTCAGCGATGGGAAAGTGATTAAGACTGGCGAGGGGACGCTGAAAATTGATTCTGCTGAGGGAGCTGTTGACGTTCAAAGTTTGGTTGTTTCCTCCGGTCGTCTGGATATGAAATCGTATTTCAAAGGCGCTCTTATAATTGGAGAAGAGCTTGGAGAAGGTCAGTATACCACCGCGACCTTCTCGCCGGGCAATTCTATCGATACGCTGACTATTGACGGCGATTTTGAACTCAATCCCGGTTCGACGCTGTTGATGGAAATCGGCGGTCAAACGGCTGACGACAACGACAAGCTGATTGTCAGCGGCGAGTTCACAATAGCTGACGATGCGATTATTTATCTTGAACTGGCGGACATGGGCGCGTTTTCGACCGGCGACGCATTTGAAGCTCTGATTCAAGCGGGAAGCGCCGACGATGATTATACGGACGCGATTCTAAACGCTTTAGTCGCGGGCTGGCCGTTCTACGATCTGTCGGTTACTAAATCCGGCAACGTTTATTCTATTCAGGGCGTTTACGACCCCAACGCCGTTCCAGAACCGTCGACGTGGGGGCTGCTCGTTCTCGGCGTTGTTGGGTTGATGTACTGGCGGAAACGGGACTATTGAAATCATGTTCATGTTATAAGGAAAGAGAACGCAGAGACCGCAGACTACTCGCAGAATACGCAGACGGGCTGGGAATGTGGCGACGACGCCAACTACGTTGGCTTCGCCACGATTCCCGCCCGATATTTTTTAAAATAAATAATCGTCGGTTTATGTAAGATTGGAGAAATTAAATGCATCCACTTTATAATAGAGCGTCAATGCTAACGGACAAGATTATCGGCGCTGCAATAGATGTACATCGTCATTTTGGACCAGGACTGCTGGAATCTATTTATGTGAAGTGTCTGGAATACGAGCTTAATTTGCAAGGACTTAATACGAAACGTGAAGTTCCTGTCATAATTGAATATAAGGGCTATACATTTAACGAATGTCTGCGAGTGGACTTGCTGGTTGAGGATTGCGTTATAATTGAGGCAAAAGCCGTTGACAAGGATTCAGAGGATATGGAATACTATAAGGCGCAAACGCTTTCATATATGAAATTGATGAATATACCCCTTGGGCTTGTAATCAACTTTAACAATCCGCGACTTGGCGATCGAGGGATTCGAAGAATTATACTTAAAGGCGCCGATTAACTGTTTTTTAGAATTCGTCTCAAACTGCAATTGCTGTCAAATATCTAACTTTAAAAATCGCAAACGGACATCGTGTCATAGCCCGAGAATCGGGCGTAGATGACACATGTTCGTTTGCTTCTGCGTAGTCTGCGAGAAGTCTGCGAACTCTGCGTTCAAATAATGTTATAATCTAACATAGATGTATTTTTTTAAGAATTATTTGCGGGTCTGGAAAAGAGAATTCTTCCCCTGCCCTATTGACAATTCTGTCATTTTGAGAATAATAGTTGTCCAATATGGATGGACAACAAGATTTAACTGTCGGTTCGCCATCGAAAATCCTGTTTAAGTTTGCTTTGCCATTTTTCATTGCCAACCTCTTGCAGGCAATGTATATGGCTGTAGACTTGCTGGTAATCGGTCAGTTTTGCGAAGGCGCGCAGCCAACCGCCTCCGTCGCCAACGGCGGGCAGGTGATGATGCTCCTTATGCTCTTCGTTATCGGCTTGTCGACCGGCATGACGGTTATCGTGGGGAAATATTTCGGCGAGAAAGACCATGAGTCGATGCAGCGGTTTATCGGCTCTTCTTTGTCGCTGTTTTTTCTCTTAACGCTTGTCTTGACCGGGCTGGCGTTTGCGCTGGCGCCGACGCTGCTGCGGTTTATCAACACGCCGCAGGAAGCTGTTGACGGCGCGCTGACGTACATCTATATCTGTTCTGCCGGGCTGATGTTTACGATATTGTATAACGTCTCTTCCGGCATCTTGCGCGGGGTCGGGAATTCCTTTTTCCCCATGATTTGCGTTGCCGCGGCGTGCGTTTGCAACATCATCGGCGACCTGGTTTTAATCGCCGTATTCCATCTGGACGCGACCGGGGCGGCGATTTCTACCGTTGCGTCTCAGGCGATCGGCGCTGTCATGACGCTGAGCTACTTGCATTATCACCCCAGGATTTTTCAGTTCCATTGGAACAATCTGAAACTGGATAAATCTCACGTTGTAAAACTGCTGGCAATTGGAATGCCGATCGCGATTCAGTCCATTTTAATCGACTTGTCGTTCATGATTATTTTTGCTATCGTGAACGAATTCGGTCTTAACGCCTCGGCGGGATACGGCGTCTGCGGTCGTCTGAACGGGATTATTCTTCTGCCCGCCATGTCGATGGGTATGGCGATGGCGCCGATTACGTCGCAAAACATCGGGGCGAAAAAATACGACCGCGCCTTGCAGTTTTTCAAGCTGAGCGTTTTCTACTCGACCTTGATTGGACTAGGGCTTTTCGTCTGGATGAGATACTTTCCTGAATCGGCGTTTTCCATCTTTACCAGAGATCAGGACGTTATCGCGGCGGGATCGCAGTACATGCGTTCGTTCTGCTTTGAGATTCTGGTTTTGGGATTCGTCTTTTCCGGCAACGGATTTCTCAACGGCAGCGGACATACGCGCATGTCCATGACGATGAACGTCTTCCCAACGCTTCTGGTTCGCGTCCCGTTCGCCTGGTTCGTCAGTCGCATGGCAGGCGCGACGCTCTACGGAATCGGGTTCGCCTCCCCGCTGGCGTCGTTTATTACCGTTTTCCTCATGGCGGGATACATCGCCACCGGACGCTGGAAAGAGGAACGATTCTGATTAATGCGGAATTCGGAATGTGGAATTCGGAATTACGCTTCGCGGCGATTTCTGTGTGTGGCGGCAGGGGACTGCCGCGAACCGGGCTGAACGAAGTTTTCGCGGGGCTTTGGTTAAGGCGGCGCCTAAGGACGCCGCACACCCCGCGCTTTGTGTAATTGACAATTGCTGATTGACAATTGCTAATTCGCCCCGCCCTGCTCCTTCCATTTATTTGAGATTCTAGTATAATATTAAGCGTGGAGGACGTCTGCTCGGTATTCGGACGTTTTCCCCTGACCTCTAACAAGATTAGATTATTATGCTAAAGAATTGCTGCACAATTATATCTTTGGGCTGCGCCAAGAACCTGGTCGACAGCGAACAGATGCTCGGGAAGCTGGAACAGGCGGGGTATCCGATTACTCACGACCTCGACGAGGCGGACGTGATTATTGTCAACACGTGCGGTTTTCTGGCGTCGTCGCGAAAAGAGTCGTACGACACGATTGACGAAGCGCTGACTCGCAAACGCAATCGTCAGGCGAAGCACGTTATCGTTGCCGGTTGTCTTGTTCAGACCGATAAAGAGGTTGTGCTGGAAACCTGCAAGGACGTCGATATTATTCTGGACGTGTTTTCCCGTGAGGCGATTTTGGAAGCTCTGGAACGTCTGGACGCCGACTCGAAAAACGCGTCTCAGATGAAGCTGCCGATGTTCTACGAGAACTATCAGCCTGAAACGCTGCCGGCGGACGAAACTCGGCACGCCTTGACGCCTGACCACGTCGCGTTTATGAAAATTGCCGAGGGGTGCAATCGGACGTGTTCTTTCTGTCTGATTCCGAAAATTCGGGGACCGTATATCAGCAAGCCGATTGAACAGTGCGTCGACGAGGCGAAACGTCTGGCGGATTCCGGCGTCAAAGAGCTGATTTTGCTGGCGCAAGATACGTCCTATTACGGCGCCGACTTATACGGCAAACCGCAGCTGGCGCAGTTGTTACAGCAGTTGGATAAAATCGAGAATCTGAACTGGATTCGGCTGATGTACCTGTATCCGCTGGCGGTTGACGATTATTTAATCGACACGATTGCCGGGGCGCAGCGCGTTCTGCCGTATATCGACATGCCCTTGCAGCACATTGACAACGAAGTTCTTCGGCTCATGCACCGCGGCGTTTCAGGCGACAAAACCCGCGCTTTGCTCGATAAAATGCGCCGTAAAATTGACGGTCTTGTACTGCGAACGACGTTCATTTCCGGGTTCCCAGGCGAGACGAAATCAGCTCACAAGAGTTTGGTTAAGTTCCTTAAACAGCAGAGGTTTAATCACGTTGGCGTGTTCGAATTTTCTCCTGAACTGGGAACCGAAGCGGCTCAGCTGCCGGATCAGGTGGACGAAAAGACGATTCACGAACGTTCGCAGGAGTTGATGGACGTTCAGGCGGAAATTAACGTTCAAAACAACGAGGAGATCATCGGGAACGTGGTCGAATGCGTGCTGGATTACGAGCTGGAAGATTCTCCCGGCGTGTTTATCGGCAGAACTTGGATGGACGCCCCGGACGTTGACGGCGTTGTCTATGTAACCTATCCGCAAGAGGATGCGGAAGGTCCGAAAAAGCGCCCGCTCAAAGAAGGACAGTTCCTCAACGTCAATATTGTTGACCAGGAAGAATACGACTTGATTGGAATTCCAGACTGATTCGATGGTTTTAATTGACGAAAAAATGAAATTTGAGCATTAATCGGCGAGGATTTCAGAGTTTTATATTTCGAATAGTAAATATTTTCCCAAATTCCTATTGCTTAGATTTCATTAATCGTTATAATACGGTAAAAAGAGTAATTTGAAATTCGCCATTTTGCCTTGTTTTGTTATATCTTTTCAGATGAACAAATAGGGCTGCGCGGAGATTTTTCAGGCATGTTTTCCTGACGCGAGATAGTTCGCGGCGTTAACATTTATCCCCTTAATTTGGAGTTTCCAGTGACCCAACATCATTCCTTAACTGCAAGTCTGTTTTTATTATGCACGCTGTTTTTTAGCGCGGCTTCGTTTGCTCAAATTGATCTGAGCGTTCCGATGGATCGCTATTTTCCGTACTATACGGCGCAGTTTACGTCCATTCCAGACGTGGCTCGTTTGTCCAGCCAGTTTGATCAAACCGACTTGGGCGTTCTTGCGACTCAGCCCAACATGAAACCGTTCCACGATTCGATTTCAGAACAGGTTTCCAGCGGACCGCTTAAAGACCGTCTTGGAATTACACTCAACGATTTACGCAACGTAGCAAATGGCGAAGTTGCTTTCGGAACGATTTATCCCAATAAAGAACTCTTGGCGCTTGCTTTGATGGCTAATATTTCCGGTCATTCAGCGGAAGCCAACCAGCTGGTGAACAAGGTCAGCGCCAACGTTCAGCAGAAAAAAGGACGCGTTGTTCGCAATCAGGTTGGAACGGCGTTGTTTGTTCAGCTGGACTTTGTCGACGACAACGGTAAAAATCAGAAGATCGTTTATATTATCGACGGCGATCTGATGGTTGTCTGCGATAATTTGATGATTGCCAAACTGTTGTGGCAGAAGGCGTCCAATAACGCGGCTGCAGCGTCTGTCAAGCCGATTGCCGCCAGCGCTTATTACCAGATGATTAAACAGCATTCATCTCCCAAAAGCGAGTCGTTCAGCTTTGTTCAGATTGACCGTTATGCAGAAGCCGTTCAGCTTCTTAACGACAAGTATTCTGCTGGAAATCTCGCCAGCAAAAGCCCAACGGACAAAATGAAGAAATCCGGACTTATCGGATTCCGCGCAGCAGGCGGTTCGCTTCAGCTTAAACCGGCTGCCGGATTTAACCGGTTTGTCAAGGGATACATTTACGCTCCCAAACCGTGGACGGGTTCCATGAATATGTATCAGCTGGTTAACGTTCCCTGCCCCGAACCTCCCGCCTGGATTAGTTCCAAGATTTCTACGTACACTGTAATTCAGGGAACTCCCGAACTTGTTTATGACAACATCGCTCCGTTTTTTGACGCCTATTTTGGCGAAGGCGAACAGGGCGTCTGGGCAGACGTTGTAGAAGGTCTGGAACAAGACCCAATGGGACCGCAAATCAACCTCAAAAACGACCTGGTTCGTTATTTCGACGGTCAGCTTATTGTTATCAGCCAGGCTTTAGAACCGCTCGGAGTGGATTCTGAATGCACTGCTTACGCCTTGCGCGTTAAGGACGTCAACGCCATTCGTTCTGCTCTGGAACGTTTGTTTAACGGCGACAAGGAGATTCTGCCCGACAAACTTGGTCAGTACAATATTTGGCAGTGCGTTCCGAAACCGAAAAAAACCAGTTCTTTGAACCTTCCGTCCGCTTCCGCCAAAAAAGAAAAACCGGAAGGTCCGATGGCTCACGCCGCTATCGCTGTTGAAAACGGTTATTTAATTATTGCTTCCAAAAAGGAATATTTGGCTCAGCTGCTTAATCCGACAGCTCAGCCGCTGAAAGATTCTGTTGGATTCAAACGAACGATGGCTGTTGCCAAACAGCGCTGCGGCGATTCCGCCTGTATGTGGGTTTACAGTCCAACGGAAAACAATTATCGTTTGAACTACGAACTGTTTAAAGCCGGCAAGTCGGTCGAAAGCAAGACCATGCTTTCGCGAATTATCAAAGCGATTTCTGGAACCGACAGCCCGAAGACGAAAAAGACGCAAACTGTCGACGGCAGTTCTTTGCCGCCATTTGATCAGATTAAAACCTATTTCGGAACTTCCGGCGGTTTTTCCAAGATGGAAGCAGACGGATTCAGCTTCGAAGAATTTGTATTGTCAGTTCGTCAGTAAGCGATTTCCAGCCATTTTAGATTATTGAACAGATGCGAGAAACAGGACGTCAACCGCATGGCGATCCTGTTTCTCGTCTTTTATTACAACTACTCGGTTTGCCCTGTTTAACCTGTTACAAAAACGCTGTCATGAAATACCAACGTTCCCTGTTCATAACGATTTCCCGTCCCGCCGTTCGACGTTTGTCGCTTTATTTTGTTTTGGCGTTAATCATAGTAACAGCCGGCTGCTGGAAGGCAGACGTTCCGGACGTTTCTCAACCGTCAGCTCAGACCGCTGTTGAACAAGACCCGGGGGAGAATAATTCACATGACGCGGCGGCTGATTCAGACGTCAGCAGCGACAAACCGTCCAGTCAGCAGGATTCCGAGGCGGTTGAAAATGCGTCGGCTCCGGCGGAAACGTCTGCGGCGCCGGAGGACAGCGACTCCGTCCCGGTTCCAGACGACGTTTCTGATTCTGACGAAGTCGATTTTCCTTTTAACCGAAAACTAACGCCTGAAGAAGAGGCGAAACTGGACGAGGCGATTAAAAAGGCGCAGGAATTCAACGCGGCAGACTATCAGGAACCGGAATTGACGCCGGAGCAGGAAGCGGAACTGAAGGAAAAGCAAAAACAGGCGGATTCTTCCAGAGCGGATAAAGACGCATTCCTGTCGATAGCGTCTGAAACGCCCCGAAAGACGCTGACTCAGCAGGCGATTGAAAACGGCTCTGTCGGTCAGGAAGGGGATTACCCGGATTCGGTTCTTGACCCCAATTCCCCGGATTACGACTGGAAAGCCGCTGTCAAAGCGAAACCGTTATTGGTCGATTTGGGCGACCCAATTGTCGACAATCCGGACGATTTGGTTCGACTTCATCCCAAACAAAACATTTGGTTTGATAAAAAGAACAAAACTGCCGTGCTTCATGGCGCGGTTGGATTGAATCGCGGTCCGCTGGAACTGTTTGCCTGCACCGGTCGAGTAACGCGCGACCGGTCGTTCAAAGATCGCATTTTTGCCGACGGACCCAAAGCGCACGAGTCCGTGCTGGTCTTTGACATCATTCCGCATTTAATGCACGCGGCGCTGCTGGCGTCTGGGGCTCAGCCGGGCAAACCGGCGGTGTTCTCGCCTGAATTTGTTCCTCCGTCTGGAACGTCGATTGACGTTACGCTTCGCTGGAAGGACGCTCAAGGGAAAATTCAGCAAACCTCTGCCGGGGATTGGGTTTTAGACGAGCAGACCAAAGAAACCATGAAAACGCCGTTTGTGTTTACAGGGTCTATGTTTATGGTAAATCGGGACGGACGGCGAATGTATATGGGCGACGCCGACGGAGAATTAATTTGCGTTTCCAACTTTCCGTCTGCCGTTATGGACGTTCCGATGAAAAGCACCGGCGATAACTATTCTCGATTGTTTATCGCCAACGAGGCGAAAATCCCGCCCTGCGGAACGCCTGTTACGATGATTCTAAAGCCGATTGAAGAAACGAATTCGGCTGAGGGATCAGACGCTCCTGAGAAGACGTCCGATTCGGAAAAGACGAACCCTTAAATTCTGTACGTAACCAGAATTGTATTGGCGACAATGGCGACGATAAGCGCTATAGCGGACAGAATTCCGGTTGACAGGGTTCCATAAATAAACGCCTTTGCGATGCCGACGTCTCCCAAAAGGGAAAACAGTCCGAAGCCCAGCAAACAAAAAAGCGTTGCGATGAGCAGGAATATAAACGCTATAATGGAAATTGCAGTTATCGTTGCCAGCTTTTTCGGGTTCATAGTATTAAAAATGCGTCTGGGAGTTCTAAATTAAAACGCAATTGCCTCATATCATTTTTAGAGAGGAGTCAAAGCGTTATGGGATTATATCAGACAATATCGTTTTTTCTATTTTTGCACAAGACCAATTTTTAAAAAAACTGAGATAATCCCGGTTGCAGTTTATTTTGAAATGTGTTATACTAAAACCGCTATGAACTATAAACGTCTGTATATATTGTTGACTGCTGTCTGTCTGTTCGTTGCCAACTGCGCCAACGGCGCGGAATTGACGATGAAAGACGGACGTTTGCTAAACGGAAAACTCGGAACGCTGCATTCTATTGGCGAAGAGCCGGAGATGGGACCGACGGTTGAGGCTCAGACGATAGTCTTTCTGGACGACAACCTGCGCCGGGTTTACGTTCCGCGCTTTCAGATTGCCAACGTCAATCAGGACGACCCGCTGGACGTTTCGGTGAAGTTTCTCCTGCCGCAGCGGATTAAGGCTTCTTCTTCCGTAGTCAGCAGCGTTGGCTTTTTCTCCAAAAAGACTCCCTTTGACCAGTTTGGGCGCCGTACGCTGACCATGGCGACGTCTCGCGGTCCGGTCGAAGTGGTTCAGGGAATTACGGAGCTGACGCCGGATTACGTCAAGGTGGAAGGCATAACTCACACGTGGGACATGCGAATTTCGACCAGCAGCATTCCAACGCCGGTACTGGACGCTATTCTTCAGCGGCAGATTTCGCCCGGCAACGCAGACGGAATTGTCAAAGTCGCTCGATTTTATATTCAGCTCCAACAGTATCATAACGCGGTTCGAATCATGAAAGCGGCGCTGGCGCAGCCGGACGTCAGCCCGGAAGTCAAGCAAAAATTTGAGGAAACGTTTCAGGCGATTAAACAGATGGAGTCTCGTCAACTGCTGGAAGAACTCAACGCCCGCGAGGACGCCGGTCAGTACGAGCTGGTATCCCGGCTCCTTGCCAACTTCCCCGTTGACGGCGTTTCATCTGAAATCTTGCAGCAGGTTCGACGCAAAATTCAGGATATAGAGCAAATCAATCAGCAAAAACAGGACATTCTCGACAACCTCAAAAAACTGTATCAGCAGCTGCCCAGCGGAGAGGAAAAAACGCGTTTGGCTCCGATTTTGCGAGAGATTGTTTTGAATCTCAATCGCAACACGATGGAACGAATGGCGACCTTTGAGCAGAATTTAGACGACAACTCGCTTCAGCCGGACGAACATATTTCTTTGGCTGTCAGCGGCTGGTTGTTGGGCGCCGAGTTTGCGACAAGCAACATTGCCGTCAGTCTGTCAGCGTATCGGGTTCGCAATCTGATTGAGCAGTACATGTCAGCGGAAAACGACGTTCAGCGAACGGAAATTTTCAAAAAGTTCAGGATGGAAGAAGCCTCGTCTGTGAGAACGGTTTCAAATATTTTGAACGTCATGGAACCGCCGGAAGCGGTTGAGGCGAATTCTCGCATTACAGACGACTTTTTCCGAATGAACTGTCGAAACGTTTTCGACGATTCTGAGCTGGAATATTTCGTTCAGCTTCCTCCGGAATACGACCCGCACCGAAAATACCCGACGATTGTAACGCTTCACGGCGAGTTCTCAACGCCTCAGATGCAAATCGACTGGTGGGCTGGTTCTGTAACAGAAAAGGGAACCCGAAACGGTCAAGCGGGACGTCAGGGGTATATTGTTATCGCCCCTGCCTGGACGCCAGAATCCACGCGAGCGTACGATTATTCCGGGACGTCTCACGGGGCTGTGTTGGGATGTTTGCACGACGCGTGCCGTCATTTTTCCATCGATACAGACCGCGTTTTTTTGACGGGCTTTTCCATTGGCGCAACGGCGGCGTGGGATATTGCAATCGCCCATCCTGACTTGTGGGCGGGCGTCTTGCCGGTCGGTCCGTTGGCGGATCGGTTCCTGCTGTTCTGCGGGTTCAACGCTCGTTACATGCCAACGTATTTCGTATTCGGTCAGTATGACAACAGCATCATCGCCAAAAACGCGAACAAACTGCTCAACGGATATTTCATGCGGAATTTTGATATTACCATGGTCGAGTATCAAGGGCGCGGGCACGAGGATTTTCAGGAGGAAATTCTGCGAATGATGGACTGGATGAACCGCCGCAAACGTGACTTTTATCCCTCAAAGTTTGAATGTAAATCGATGAGGACGTTTGACAATTTCTTCTGGAATCTGGAACAGTCGAAATTCCCGCCCAAAAAGGTTGCCGACCCCGTTCGCTGGCCGCCGGAACGCGGCACGACAGCCGCTATTACCAGCTGCGAGATTCGAGGGAAAGCCAGCTTGAACGTTTCGACGTCCGCGTCCAAGGTTACGATTTGGCTCAATCCGAATATCGTCGACTTTGACAAGAAAATGACCTTCCTGATTAACAGCAAAAAGCAGACGTCCGTTTTAACCAACGGCGGCAAAACGGTCAAACTGTCAACCGAGTACATTGAGCCGGATTTGAAAATTCTGCTGGAAGACGTCCGAACCCGCGGCGACCGTCAAAACCCGTTCTGGGCTAAAGTGGAGATCTCGCGATAAACGGGCGTTTAAGAATTAGCAATTAGCAATTGATTCAAGCGTCCAATTGGCGCACTTTGCGATAATTGTTAATTGCTAATTGCTAATTGCTAATTCTCTTTAGCGTTTTGCTCATGGACTCATTTGTAACAGACTTGGCGGCGTGCGAACTGGCAAGCCAGGAAATAATCAGGCTGCCAGCCGCCGCGGTTAACCAAACGCCGCCGGTCCACGCCAGGAGAGATGAATTCTTAAACGTCAGCGTTGCGCCAACGGTTGCTGCGATTGCCGCTATCGTTCCAATATTGATTCCATGACTAAGCGGACGAATCAGTTCCAGAATGGCGATTCGCCGAATCTGCGATACGCTGAATCCCATCGAATACAGGTTTGCCAGCTCTGATTGAGAACTGAGCAAACTGCGGCGAAGGATTGGCGAATAGCATAAACAGCCCAGCCCCAGCCCGACCAGTAGCCAAACCTGAGTCAGACGAATCCAGGCGTTGTGAACGTCCATCTGTCGATTTTGGCTTTCAAAAACAGACTCAATTTCCGGACCGTAGGTTTCCAGACCTTCCATAAGCGCCTGTCGAACCTGCTGCGTCTTTTCTGCCGGGCAATCGACGAAGAACATTCGGCAGCCGCGAATTTCCGGGAAGAAACGTCGGACGTTTTCGTCGCTTGTAACAAGACTTCCGTGGAACATATCGTTATCCATAATGGCGACAACGCGCCCTTGAACTTCGCGCCCGGGACGGTTGTCCAGCAACAGTCTGGAATCCAGCCCCTTGAGATGGTAGCGATTCTTCATCGTTTGGACGTCTATAATAAACGGCATAACGCGAGTGAGCATAGCTTCTTTGGTTTTAATAGCTATAACGTCAGGATCTTCGGTTTGAAATTCCTGCTTGATAATCTCTTTTTGAACCATCGGGAAAGCGTATTCTTTTCGCCACAGGGCGTCCCACGGGAAGGACGGAACCATGGCTTTTTTCCAGGCGAAAAGCGGGTTGTTCATCATTCGGGAAGAAACGCCGATAATTCTGGGAACGCATGGATAATACAGGTTGTTCAGCGACGCGTCGTCGCCGTCGCGAAGGAGCGCCTGGTCGATAACGACGCCTTTGAGTATTTCCTGATGCTCGGCGGTAAATCCGATTTCTTCCCGGTCAGTGGGAAGGTCAATATTGCCGATAACCGGCAGCGCGGTTTTAACAATCAGCCGATAACCGCCGTTGTCGCGAACGGTGATAAAATCATTGCGGTCTGTTCTGTACATAAACAGCGACAGCGACGGTATGAGGAACAGCATCACGGCGCCGGTTGCCATAATAAAGAACGAACGCCGGGGATGCCGAATGTAATTGCAAAAATCGCTGGCAAACGTTGACGAAGGAACTCGTTTGAGCTTGTAATAATATGACCAGATTCCAAACGCGAGCGCGACGGAAGCGGCAAAGAAAATAATCCGGGGAAGCAGCTTCATTGATTCCAGATTCCAGGTCATTGGAACAAGCGCTGCGCCAAAAAGGATAAGCCAGAATATCATCTGAAGAAGAACGCTGGCAAAACCGCTTTTTGAACCGGGAACGAATGGCGGCTGTAAATCAAATATCCCCTGCAGACGATGAATTGAACGCACTTTATCCAGATTCCGAATGCTGATAATCGTAGCTATAAACGTTATCAGCCAGCCGACAAGCGCGCCGGGAATCAGGTCTAAAACGTTCAGACTGACGCCGACAAACGGAACCCCAATAATTCCCAGACCGAAATAATTGAGATAAAAAACGGCGAACGCCGTCAGAACAATTCCAACGCCGATGCCCAGCAGCGCTCCAATGGAGCTGATTATCATATTTTCGTAAATGAACGATTGTCGAATGTGCGTTACATTCCAACCGACGGTTTGCAGCAAGCCAATGTCTTTGCAGCGATAATTCACATTCAACCGCATGTATAAAACGGTCAAAGCGAGAGAGAAAAAGACAATCGTCAGCGAGATGCAAACAAAGAAAAGCGCGAAATCGTACGCTCCGATTGAACTTAATGAAAGCGTATCTTTTAACGGAATGAACGTCCAGCCAACTTCCTGCGGAGCGGGCGCCAGGTCGCTGGAATTGGGCGACGCCAATCCCCAAACGCGAACGGACGTAATTGTCCCGGCGCTGTTGGCAAACAACTCTTTGGCTTCGTCCAGATTGATATAAAACTTTGGAACCGAGCCGTATAAATCCCAGTACTCTTCGTCTTCCGGTCTGATGATTCGGTTGTTAATGGGAAATGCAATGTCCCAGTTGTGAATGCTGTTTTTATCGGAAACGCCTTTGATAAATGGAACCCAGGAACGTTCATAGTAGAGCGGATCGTCTTCTAAAATGCGGCTGACGGTCAAGGTGCGTTTTTTCAAAATCAGTTCGCCGTTTACGTCTGGAGCGTAGAATTCCATTTCCAGCGTATCGCCTTCGGCAAGCTCCAGATCGGTCGCCGCCAGCTGCGTTACAGCAACATTCCCACGTTTAACCAGTGGAACGCGAGCGTCGTCCGTTGCCGCTAAAAACGAGTAGGAAATATATGGTCTGTCCTCTTTTTTAAGCTCTTTCTTTACAACCGTCGCTTTATTGACAAGCGTTGTCATGACGTTTGCCAGTTCTACCCGCTTGTTGGGATAAAGGGCGTCGATGCGATTCATCAGCGCGGCGCGTTCCTGTTCGGAAAACGCCAGCCGATTGGAGGACACAACCCAGAAATCCAGGTCGGACGCCTTGAACTGAAAACCGTAATCGTCCAGCACCGGGTGATAATTGTATGTAATCGCCGAATCGGATAGAATGATATTGGCTCGATCTTCCAATCCCATTTTTTCCTGAAGCCATTTCAGCGATACGAATACGTTGACCGCGGGATGCTGTGACGCTTTCAGGTTCAAAGACGCAATGGTGTTGTCCGGAACGATGTTTTTTACTGTAACAGGCAGCTGAGTCATCGTTCCGACTCGTTTGGCGAAGGGAGAATCCTGCGGAATTTCCTGCGGACGTTCAACCGTTAAAACCAGACCGTCGCCGATTTCCAGATTCCAGAGTTTTGCTGCGTACTGGCTGACAGTCGCCTCGCCCGGTTTCGGATCGAGAAACTCCGGCTTGCCTGGCGATTCCAGATGAGAGAACTTTTCGTCTACGCCCCACAGGACGCATGACCGCGTATCGCCGATAGGCTGCGTTTTGAAATCGTCTGTTTGATTGACGTGAGAAATTAACGCTGCGTTAAATTTCAGCGCCGCCGCTAAAATTGCCGGCGGTTTGATATTGTGATTTTTATCGTTGACGGCTTTCTGACCGATGGCGATGTCGTTTGCAAGCTGGGTTCTGAATACCGTTGGAGCCGGCAGACAGGATTCAATGCGGCCAAGACGGCTGTTGACCTGGCTTTTCATGCTGCTGACTAACGATTCGCTTAGGCACAGCGAGCAGACGAAAATGCCGGTCAGCATCGCGGCGCACAGCGTCGGAGCGAGATTGTTGCGCCAGAAAAACCGGGACGTTCTTACTGCGAGTTTGTAGGGAATTGGAGCTTTCATTGGAACCTCCTCCGGAAAGGAGCAGGAAACCGGCCGCCAAAACCGCCAGGCCTGCTATCATGAAGCGAAGGCTCTTGGCCGTGAGGGCCATCTTGCCGGAGTTGTCCGGCTTGGTTGTGGGTTGTTTTGCCATAAACTAATATGCGTAAAGCTGGTCCCGGTTGTACCCAACCAGGCGGTTCACCACCACAAAGGTACTGAGGGTGGCCACTCCCAGGCCCACCAGCAGCATAACGCCCATGGTGAGAAGGAGGCTGTCCAGCGTGAAAATCTTGAACATCTGGGCGAACTCGTCCCTTAAGACGAACAAGCCGCCCACCAGAAGCAGGATGGCGATAAGCGCGGCAAAAATGCCCTGCAGGGCCGCCCGGCCCACGAACGGAGCACGGATGTATGCACGCGTAGCACCTACCAGATGCATCGTATAAATGCTGAAGCGCCGGTTGAAAAGATCCAGCCGGACGGTGTTGCCGATCAGGACGAAAGAAATGAAAAGAAGTGCCGGGCCGAAGTGGAGGAGATCTGTGCCAGATACGGTTTTGATCTGTCTTTGGACAAGAAAGTCTATGACATGTCGGTCTCCGAAAAG
>CACXSS010000053.1 GCA_902770245.1 uncultured Planctomycetota bacterium
AAGTAATGGAAGGCGGTAATGGAGTTCGCGAAGCGAACGGAATTACGCATTCGCCGACAGGCGAACAAAACGTTTGTCCCGCGCATGCACATGGGTGAGCCGGCTCGCGGCAGTCTCCTGCCGCAAAATTTTTTAGCCGCAAAGAACGCAAAGATCGCAAAGAAATGAAAGGCGGTAATGGAGCGACCATCGGGAGCGGAATTACGCATTCGCCGATAGGCGAACAAAACGTTTGTCCTGCACACGCACACGGTTGAGCCGGCTCGCGGCAGTCTCCTGCCGCAAAATTATTTAGCCGCCAAGAACGCAAAGTTCGCGAAGTAATGAAAGACGGTAACGAAGTGAGCGAAGCGAACGCAGTTACGCTTTGTTTGTAACCGCTAAGCGGTTTAATATCAGAAAGAGCTCCGCCGCGCTTTCTCTTTTCCAATTGCTAATTCTGGCTCTTGCTGTCAATTTCTTTAATTTTGTCTCGCAGTTCAGACGCCAGCTCGTAGTTTTCTTCCGCGACAGCTTCCGCCATCTGTCGGCGCAGACCGTATTTGGCAGTCATCATTCGACTGCGTTCTCCAGAATATGACGGACGCCGCCCGACGTGTTGAGTTGCGCCCTGCATTTGCTGGATTAACGGCAAAAGCTGATCGGCAAAATGCTGGTAGTCGTTGGCGCAGCCCAGCCGACCGACGTTGCGGAACTCGTAATACGCCACGCCGCAGACCGGACAGACGATAACGTCCGTCTGATTCATCTTTTCTGCTGCCTTGTCCATTGCCAGGTGATGAGACATCTGTTTTGCCAGCGACGCAGCTGCGTTTGCCAGCGCGGGCGATTCCGTATTGGCTTCCATTAGATACTCATGAGCGTGGTATTCGCAAAGATGAATCTCAACGGGTTCGCCTTTGATAATCTCGGTAATATGGAAAGTTGCCTTTTCGTGGCATTTTTGACATTTCATCGGGTACGGTATATTGTAAATGGTTTGTTGGAAAGAAAGAAACGAAAGCTTTGAGGCTTCGCTCCCAATTATTCAATTCTAGCGACTTAAGCGGGAAAGTCAAGACCAGTTTCGTTCCAACCCCTTGACGCCGCGGCTGTTTAGACTACAATTAATAGGGAGTAGGTTTTAGGGAATCGGGAATAGAATTTAATATATATCATTTCCTATTTCCCACTCCCCATTCCCTCCCCCCCAATCCCATACCCGCCATGAAAATCTTCCCATCCGCCTGTTGTTTAACCGTAATAATCGCTGCGCTGATAGCTTGTTTCAGCGCGAACGCTCAGGAAATTGACCCGGAAACCGGAACAGAGTCTTTGATTGGCGTCTGTTACGAAGGGAAAGAAAAGCCGTTCAAAATGGACGAGCTGGACGAAGTCCGAATTGCCGTTGGCGTGGAGTTTCTCAAAGAAGAAGGAAGACCTTCAAAGAAACCTGTGAAAATTCTTGATTCCGATTTTTCTACAAAAGAGGAGGGCAAGTTTTATCGCGTTGAATGGGAACCGGTTAATACTTCCGAATCTCCCCTGTTAGCCCCCTGTAAATCCACAAAGTATTAGACGATTTAATTGAGACGCTTGCGTAATTGAAAATTGCTAATTGCCATGAGTTCCGTTTACCTGATTCTGCCGTGTTACGACCTGAATGATTTTACGCTTTGTGATAACGAATCCGATGGTCCGAGCATCGTGTCGGCGTGGATGGCGGCGTTTGACCCGGAAAATCTGCTTCTTCAGGATGCAGTTCCGCAATGGATTCCGGGTTATACGCCCGAAGAACATCCAGAAAACGCGCTGATTCTCATGCCCAATTTCGTCTACGGGGCGGACTACGCCTGGCTGGACGAATGCCGCTGCAACGGGTGCGAAGTCGTCGAGTTCGGCGGGGAAACGCTGGAAGAACTCATTGGGATTGTTCACGATAAGCTGACGCAGTTAATAGAGAATAACGGGCAATCAGCAGAGAACGACGCGCAAGCGGCAAACGACGACAACTCCTCACTTGCGGATTCTCGTCCTCTTGACAAACGCCCGTTTTACTATGTCGCCTTTACCTACTTCGTATCCGAAATGGTCATGCGCCGTCTGCAGTACAGTTCTTATACGGATACGATGTTGCTGATGAGGTATTTTCAGGAGGCGGCTCAGGCGTGGAAACAGGGAGACGAGAGCAAAGTCAACGAGGCGCTTCAGTCCGTTGTCGATCACGTTCTGCAAAGCAAGGAGTGTTACTTTCCCACTCAAAACGATCTGTGCGACTACTGCATCGTCAGCAGCGTCAAACAGTTTGATTTACTCGATATTATGCTCGACCGCATGTCGGACGATACGACGCTGGAATCGAAAGTCTCGCCGACGCTGTTCATGTCCGGGCGGCTCATTGACGCTTACAAGACGCAGCGTCCGGATTCGTTTGAGCGGTTGTTGAATCTGATTCATTCCGGGAAAACGGCTCTGTTTAGCGGCGAGTATACAGAATCGCCTCTGCCGATGATGACGCTGGAGGGAATTCTCGATCGTCTTTACGATGCGTTATACCGATACAAAACAAACGTCGGAGAGAAGCTGGAATACTTTGGACGTCTGACAAACGGACTTACGCCGCTGCTTCCGGGAATATTGTCACGTCTGGGAGTCAAGGGGGTTATGTACTGCGCTTTTGACGGGTCTCGGCTTCCAATGCCGGAAAAATGCCGAATCCAATGGTCTGGGCTGGACGGCAGAACGGTTTCCGCCTACGCTCAAAAGCCCTTTGACGTCGAAAACAACTGCGAGCTGTTCAAGATTCCGGAGTTTGTCGCCAATCTGGCGCAAAACGATTACGCTTTGGGTTCTGTTACGCTCCACCAGCCGGGACCGCTTGACGGGCTGTCTAACCCCATGGTGGAATATTTCTTTTCCTCGTGCCTGTCGCCGATGATTTCTCAAGGTCATTACGGTTCCGTTTTGGGAGGGTATACGCCGTTAAAAGAGTATTTTAATAGAACCAGCTATTCCGGCGACGACACAGACTTTTCCGTCGATGAATACAAGTATGCTTTTTTGCAGTCTGCAATAGATCGGGAATGGACAGACCCGATTTCCCGCTGGGCGAGGTACTATCGCTGCGCCGGGCTGATTTCCGACGTCAGCGTTCTGGAATCCATGTCAGCTTTACTGGGCGGCGATACGACCGACGAGCCTGTTACAGAACAGTATTGCAGAATCAACGAATCCGTTTTGAAAAAGGACTGTTTGAAATCGTCCGTCTATGAATTCGATACGGAATTAACCCATCGGGTTGATAAAGCTGCAACCGCCATCGCAGCGCGGCTGTTCCAGAAATCCGATCGGGACAAAGTCGGAACGGACGCTGGAAAGAACGTTACAGGATTGTGCTTTGTCAATCCGACCTGTCAGCCGGTTCGGAAACTGGTTGACGTTTCCGCTCTGCCCGCCATGCCGGAACGCTCGTCGATTGTCAGACGCCTGTTCCCTGAATCCAAAAAGGCGTTGATTGAACTTCCCCCGATGGGCGCGGTCTCTGTTACAGGAGCAGGGAATTCCACTTCAACTCCTCACTCCTCACCCCTCACTCCTAACTCAAACGACGCTCTGATAATTCAAAACAACCTCTATCAACTCACGTTTGACAAAGCGACCGGCGCGCTGGTAAACGTCTATGATTTCCATACTCGACGCAACTACTTTGCTCAGACGCTTGCTGTTCGCCTGGGCGGGAGCCGGGTTCGGGAAGACAAAGACGATACGCTCGACTACTCGATTTCCGTTGCGGATTCCTTTGAACGCTCTGTAACGGATTCCGAAGAGAAGATGATCGTTTCCGGACGTCTGGTTGACCGGGAAATGAACGTTCTGTATACGTTCAAGCAAACGACGACGCTTCAGTACGGCAGCGCAACCATCTATTTTGATTTCAAAATCAAGCCGGTTGAAGGCTTTGAGCAGGACGACGACTTTTACAGCGTCATTCCGCCGCATTATTTAGCTTGCCGCTGGGCATGGGGCGACGACTCGACCGAGACGTTTATTTCCGTCGGCGGCGCGATGGTCAAAACGGAGAACAAAGAACTGCTCTCGCCGGAATTCGTCGTCAATAAATCGGACGACTACTCGTTTACGCTCAAGTCGTTTGGCTTGCCGTGGCACAGAAGAATCGGCTCTCATCGAATGGATACGCTGCTGGCTGTCGACGGCGAAACAGAACGGCGATTCCATCTGGAAGCGACGATTGAACGAAGCTTTTCCGCCAACGCTATGGCGAGAACCCCGGTGTACGTCGTTCCGGTATACGACGGCGCAAAGCCGAAAGCAAAAGAGGCGTCTGTTTTGGACGTTGGCGCGGAAAACCTGACTATTACGTCCGCCTGGGTGGAAAACGTCCAGTCAGACGGCGCAGAGAATTCTACAGAATCGAAACGCGTTTTGAACCTTCACCTTCAGGAAACGCACGGGAAAAGAACGGCTGTTACACTCGAGTTTTTCCGCAAAGCACAAAGCGCCTGCCTGAACGATTTTTGCGGGGAAAAGATTCGCTCTCTGGACGTTGACGCCGGACGCCCGCTTGTCAACTTGCAACCCTACGCCTGGGAAGAAGTGCAGATAGAGTTTTGATTGCTGGGCGACTGACGCACAGAGCGTACCCGGCACGCGGCAGTCTCTGCCGCACCCGGCGCCAAACGGCGCCGCCTTTTCCATTCTACCGATGTTTATAAAAACTACTCCATGGGTAATCTTCGGCTTTTTCAACCAGTTTCGCTCTTACTGGATTTTCTGCAATATATTTTGATTCTAAACGAAAATGATTGTTATTTCGAATTAAAACATCCCAAAAATCCGCTATCCAATAACTCCCCTTAAATGTGTTGAGTATATTATCAATATATCCTTTGGGAAATCGATTTGACGTTTTCATTCCTAAGAGTATCTCATTAAAACGCATATTTGTATAACGTTTCCAATAATTCACAATATCACACATCGGATTTTGTGGAAATATTTGAATTAAAACGTGTATATGGTTTGGCATTACAACCCACTGAAATAAATGATAACGTATGTCATTGAAACAATATAATGAGTCAATAACGCAGCGAGCGAGTTCAGGAATGTTCAAAATACATGATCCAATTCCGCGATCAATCCATTCTTCTATTTCCCGATGAAGATAATAGTCGCGTCTGGAAGGAGGATTGTCTTCAACTTGTTTTTTGAATATATTTAACTGGCTTTGAGATAACGAATCCGAAAGTCGAAATGTAATATGTTGTCTGGCATCGGGTAAATCCCAATGGGGAATATCGCGTCGTTTATATTTGTCTTTGTTATCACGATTTAATGTCATAATATATATTCCCAATGTCTACCCGATTAGCCCAAGTGCGTGTACGGGACGCGGCAGCTACGGCGGCAGAGGACTGCCGCGATCCGGGTACTCTTACTCTTCAACAATCCGAATCGGCTTGTGCTTGAACTTGGGGTTCTGTCCCAGGAAACGGCAGGGGTTGTTATAGAACACTTCCAGGGCTTCGGCTTCTGAACGTCCGCGGCGTTTGAACTGCTGAACGCATTCCTGCAAGGTAAACGGGTCGCTCGGACCCCAGTCGGCGGAAGAGTTGATAAGCGTCCTGTCTGTGCCGTACATTTCCAGCATATCGCAGGCGCGGTTGGCAGAACATTTGGTAATCGGATAGAGCGTAAATCCGACCCAGTACCCGGCGTCTTTACAGGCGCGGATCGTGTGTTCCTCGACGTGGTCGATCCAGACCTTATCCGGATTAACCGGAAAATCTTTCAGCATGTCGAGAATGAGCTTCGTCCCGATTATTTTGTCCGCCAGGTGCGGCGTATGAATCAGAAGAAGCTGGTCGTACTCGATTGCCAGCTCAACCTGACGCATAAAGATGTCGCACTCGTTTTTAGACGATTTGTTCAGCCCCGTCTCGCCAATTCCCAAGACCGTCGGCTTTTTGAAGAATTCCGGCATCGCCTTGAGAACTTCGTTGGACAGCTCCGGGTTGTCCGCCTCTTTCGGGTTGACGGCGACCCAGCAGTAATGATCGATTCCGTACTGAGCGGCGCGAGTGGGTTCAAATTCGCTAATCTGGCGAAAGTAGTCAATGAAAGTTTCTGGGTATTTCCGATCGAACCCCGCCCAAAATGCGGGTTCAGCGCAGGCGACAACGCCGCTTTGAGCCATGCGTTCGTAGTCTTGAGTTGTGCGCGCGATTGCGTGATAATGCGGTTGAATTAAGTACATAATATTATTGTCTGAAAAACAGGTTGGATGTTAAACTGAGTTAGTAAAAAACAACGATTAGTCAACTTAGGAAAACAGGTTGAGAAGCTGTTCCGCTCGATTGGGCTGATCCTGCGGGGAGTTGAGAACGTCGATTGCGGCGCGAAGTCGTTCAAGGCGTCCGTCGTCTGCAACGGCGCTGGCATCGCCGCGGTCAACGCGATCCAGCAGCGCGGCAACTTCCAGAAGCTGACATCGCGCGTCTAGGTAGTACAAATCCAAAACTTGTTTCGATGGCAAAGGGGAAAGTTTCATGATTAAATAGGTGGTTTAGTGGTAAAATAGAGCGTTTTTACGTCGTAAAATGAACGTATTCTCGCTAGCGTCTATTGTAAAATGCTTAAATTATCAATGATGGGTTAATTATAACTCCCAAACTGATGTTTGGATAACAACAAAAGCTGTTTTAATAATTTTTTTATAAATTTTTCAAAAAAACTGGTCTAAACCCTTGATTTTTTCAAAGAATTAGTATTATAATTGGTATTAAATGTAATTTATATGGCAAAATGAAAATCTGAATTGAACAGGCAGTTCTTCAATGCCGTAATAAAATTATATTGTTATAATATGGAATTTGATTGAAAAAATCCTTTTTTTAGTCCCGACAATCTGTCGCGTGCAAATTAAAAATTTCGCGTTCTAATTTAAACAGACGAATTGTGAACGCTTTTTATAGAGTTATTTTGATCGTTGTGGTCCGTTGTTTTATGAAAAAGGAATAATTATTATGACCAAGAAAGACATTGTTCGAATTATATCGGACAAAATAGATTTGCCCCAGTTTAAAGTGAAGGACATTGTCCAAATGACCTTCGAGGCGATTGGCGAAACTTTGGCTCAGGAAGGACGCATTGAACTGCGAAACTTTGGCGTCTTTGAAGTTCGCACTCGTCGGGCGCACAAAGCTCGAAATCCCAAAACAGGCGAATCCGTCCAGTCGCCGGAAAAGCAGGTCATTTCCTTCAAAGCTGGCAAGGGTATGGAAGCGAAGGTTCAAAAGAACAGAAAATAAACGCGTTTTTCAATACATCCTTTTATAGCCTGGGTAAGAAATCGGAAAATCGTTAAAAATTACTGGAGAACAATAATCAATCAGCCGATAATAACAGAGTAGTTAAAACATTATGGGTTTTAAGTTCTGTGGTATTGGAAATCCACAGGTAAAACCGAGAAACATAAACGCGCTTCATCTCATAAGAGGAGAACAGATTATGCGCAAGATTATCCTGTTATTGGTACTGAGTTTTACATTATTGGGTTCCACCGGCTGCATTATTCCTGCATACAGCGGCGATCCGAAACAGCGTACAGGCGAATTGATTAATACGTCAGAAAACCTCCGTCTGGTGCGCGACGAATGGCAGCGTTTCTGGCTTTTGGACCAGCCCAGCCACGCTACGCCGATTCGTACTCATGGAGGCATTCTCTGATTTAACGCTGACTTAATTGCAATTTGGAAATTTTACCCATGGAAGGGATGTTAGAGACAACGTTCTTTAACATTTTCAGATTGCTACGTACATTTCAAGCCCTGCTACTCCTCAGCAGGGCTTATATTTTTGTTAAGTTGCGAGTAACGAGTTGCGAGTTGCGGAGGATTTATTGAGGCGCTTGCGTCAACTCCTCCCTCCTCACTCCTAACTCCTAACTAATTCCGTGTCTCCGTTTGAAGAAGAGTCCGTCTACCGTTTACTTTGGAAATACTGCATTCCAGCGATGATTGGAATGGCGGTGCAGGGCGTTACAAACATAATTACGGGGATTTTTCTGGGGCGCGTTCTGGGTCCGGACGCAGTCGCGGCGGTTCAGTACGCTACGCCGTTTCAGGTAATCACGATAGCGTTTGGGACTCTGGTCGGCATCGGTTCGGCGGCTTTGGTATCTCTTCGATTAGGAAAGAAATCCCATCAGGAGGCGGAAGAGACGATGGGAAACGCTCTGATTCTGACGCTGACGCTGTGCTCAGCGGAAATAATCCTCCAGCTTATCTTCCTTGCTCCGCTACTGAGATTGTCCGGCGCTACGGGCGAGGTATTCAATATGGCGTGGACGTACACGTTTATTACCGTCGCCAGCTCGATTTTCGCCAATCTCGGATTTGGATTTAACAACATCATCCGGGCAGAAGGGAACCCGCGCGTGGCGATGAACTCTGTCATAACGGTTGCGCTGTCGTCGGTGGCGCTCAACTGGCTGTTTATCGTTTGGCTCCAGTGGGGAGCAGTCGGGGCGGGGCTGTCGGTTGCCATTTCCAACCTGATTCTGGCGGTTTGGGTCATGGGATTTTTCTTCACAAAGAAGAGTCTTCTCCGATTTCATTGGAATACGCTTCGGCTGAGAAAAAGAACGGTTTTGCCGATACTGCGAATCGGCTTGGCTCCGTGGACAATGCAGGCGACGGCGTGCATTCAGGCGGCTGTGTTGAACTATCAGCTTAGCCATTTCGGCGGTCAGGACGCAGTCGCAATCATGGGCGTCGTGATTCGCGTTTCGTTAATTGTGTTTATGATCATTACCGGGCTGTCTCAGGGCGCGCAGCCGATTATCGGGTACAATTACGGCGCAGAACAATGGCGCCGGGTACGTCAGGCGTTTGGCGGGGCGATTGTCGGCGCGACTGTCATTTCGACGATTGGGTTTGCGATAATCATGCTCTTCCCCCACGAGGTAATGAGCCTGTTTCTCACGGAAGAACATCAGCATCTGCTTGACGACGGCGTTCCGGCGCTGCGAATCTGTTTGCTCATGATGGCGACGTCCGGATACCAGATTGTCAGCGTCTCGTATTTTCAGGCGATCGGTCGTCCCGGCTTTTCCATCTGCCTGACGATTATGCGCCGATTGGGATTCCTCACGCCGCTGCTGCTGATTCTGCCGCATTTCTGGTCGATAACAGGCTGCTGGAGCGCGTACGCCATTGCCGACGGCGCTGCGGCTATCGTCATTGCGATTCTTATCGCCTGGGAAATGGGTCGCCTTACCGTCCAGCCGAAACCGGAAGAACTTAAATCTGAAAAGACGCTGATAAATATATCGGAAGATCTGTATTGATTCTTCTTCAAGAAAATTTTCCCTCGCCCCTCTTGTAATTTTATTTCTATTCAGATATATTGAATAATAAAGAACTATAAGCGCGCTGCGCTCAAGTGAATTATCCTTCTTTCTAATACAATATATCATGCGATACAATTTACCCTCCCTTTTGACGTTGGCGGCGCTGACGTCGTTGTTATGGCTAACAAACGTTCAGGGCGCGGAGCCGTCCAATCCCAACCTGGCGCGGCGCGCAACGGCGTCGGCGTCGTCTGAATACGCGGATTATCATTCTGCGTCCAAGGCGATTGACGGTCAGATTGCCGCTCCCCGTTCTGGCGACGCAGGGAAAGCGTGGTGTACGCTCGGCGAGAAAGCGCAGGGAAAAGCCGACTTCACTCTTTCCTGGGACAAGCCTGTCGAGGCGTCGGAAATTGTCTATTTCGGACGCGCGGGAGCGGGATACATAGACGAAGGGTTCAAGGACGTCGAAGTTTATCTGGACGATTCCTCAACGCCTGTTCTCAAAGCTCAGCTCAAGCCAAACGCTTTGCCGCAGCGGCTGGACTTTCCCAAAACGACGGTGAGTTCCATCACGTTGAAGTTCCTGTCGGATTACGGGCGCCCGAACTCCGGCGCGGCGGAAATTATGGTCTTTGCCAAAGCGCTTACAGAAACCGAACTCGACGACCTGGCGCCGTACATTTCCAATCCGAACCTGGCGCGGACGGCAACGGCGTCGGCGACGTCTGAGTATTCCAGCGACTATTCCGCCGCCAAGGCGATTGACGGTCAGATTGCTGCGCCTCATGCTGGCGATGAAGGAATAGCGTGGGCAATTAACGGCGAAAAAGCAAAGGGGAAAGCCGACTTCACTCTCAGATGGAAAGAACCGGTTGACGCCTCGCAGATTGTTTATTTTGGACGCGTTGGCGCGACTTATGAGGACGAAGGATTTAAGGACGTCGAGGTTTATCTCAACGGTTCCCAAACGCCGGTTCTCAAAGCGCAGCTCAAGCCCGGCGACGGCGCTCAACGGCTGGACATTCCCAAAACGTCTGTTACATCGATTACGTTAAAGTTCCTTTCCGATTACGGACGCCCCAACTCCGGCGCGGAAGAGATTATGGTCTTTGCCAAACCCGCGACAGACGTCCAGCTTAAAGGAGCGGTTCCCCCGAATCTGGTAGACGAATTTGTTGAATCCGTTCTTCCGGACGAGATTGTTTTCTGCACTCGAAAGCACATGTCCGAACACTGGTACGCCAATTTCGGCTACTATGCCGACAGCGTCTATCATAAACCGTATCACAACAATTCCGGCGGGGCGCTGTACGCGTACAACGTCAAAACGAAAAAGCTTCGCACTATTTTTGAAGATAAAGGCGGCATGATTCGCGACCCCAACGTCCATTACGACGCTCAAAAGATTCTCTTTTCCTACTGCCCGTCCGGGAAAGACAATTACAGCCTGTATGAAATCAACATTGACGGCACAGGATTAAAGCGGATTACCGGCGCCGGGGAAGATACGCCGCTGAAATTGCCAGAAGGCGTTGTTCCCGACACAACGCCCGGCTGGCGCATGCAAGCGAAATGCAATCTCAATACCCGCGATTTCTCGCCTCCCGGCTGGGACGACTACGAAGCGACGTATTTGCCGGACGAATCAATCGTCTTCTGCTCGACTCGCGCCAAGCGTTACGTCGGCTGCTGGCTGACCCACGTCGGCACGATTTACAAATGCAATCCGGACGGCTCCAACATTCACATGCTCTCCTGCAACGTCGAACAGGACAACACGCCGTGGGTTCTCAACAACGGTCAAATCGCGTACATGCGCTGGGAATACGTCGACCGCTCTCAGGTCAACTACCATCACCTTTGGACGATGAACCAGGACGGTACGCGACAAATGGTTCTGTTCGGAAACCTGTATCCCGGCGGCGTGTTTATCGACGCCAAACCGATTCCCGGATCGCAGAAAATCATCTGTTCCAACAGCCCGGGGCACGGCATGACGGAGCATTACGGCAGAGTGGCGATTCTCGACCCGACCGGCGGTCCGGACAAACGGGAATCGATGCAAAACGTTACAAAATCCGCAAGTTACTCTGACCCGTGGGCGTTTGACGAAGAGCATTTTATGGCGGCGTCAAACGATAAAATCGTGATTATCAACAATTTAGGGCAAGAGTCTGTTCTGTTCCGTCTGCCGGAAGAACTCCGTCAGCAGGGATACAAGGTCAACGAACCGCGTCCGCTGATGGTTCGTCAGCGCGAACGCGTTATCATGAACCAGACGGACTATACAAAAGATTACGGTACGCTTGCCATGGCGAATCTGTACAAAGGGCGCAAAATGCAGGGCGTCAAGCCGGGAACGGTTAAGAACCTGCTCATTTACGAGACGCTGCCCAAGCCGATTCACTACACCGGCGGAACGGAAATGATGTCGATTTTCGGCACCTTTACGCTCGAACGCCTTTTGGGAAGCGTCCCGGTCAGCGAAGACGGTTCTGCGTACTTCAAACTGCCAGCCAACCGACCGGTTCTGTTCCTCGCCATGGACGAGAACGGGCATTGCGTCAAGAGAATGCACTCGTTCGTTTCTGTCATGCCGGGCGAAAACACAACCTGCATCGGCTGTCACGAAGAACGAACGCTCACGCCCACCGGCGACGATCGGGACAAGCTCTTTAAGATCATGCACAACAACAAACCGTCGGAAATTCAACCCGTCGCGGACATGAAAGACCTCGGACCGGACTTCCACGGCGTTTTCGACTTCCCCCGCGACGTTCAGCCGATTCTGGACAAACACTGCGTCAGCTGTCACAATTCCAGACGGGAAGACGGCGGCGTCAACCTGTCCGGACACTGGACGCCCATGTACACCATCAGCTATACCCATTTGACGTGGTACAAACTTTTGGGCGACAACCGAAACCGGGCGGTGAGCAACTTCGAGCCGTACGAAATCGGGACGGGTTCCAGCCGGCTTGTCAAGCTGATTGAAGAAGGACATCAGGGCGTTAAAATGCCGCCGGAAGAACAGGCGGTTATTCGACACTGGATTGACGCCGGGGCGAACTTCGCCGGCACGTACGCCTCCGAAGCCTCGGGCGGCGTTGGCTATTACATGGCGAACATCCCCGTCTGGAACAAGCAGACGTGGCCGGAACAGGTCGCCATGCGCGACGCGATTTCCCGCCGCTGCGACTGTTGTCACGCTCCAACGGCGAACGATAAAAAACGGGGTAAATACGACATTTACGTCGATAACTATTCGCCCGACAATCCCAGAACGCGAACGGACTGCACCGTTGCTCACGACTTGTGCGAAGGCAACGCCCGCTATTCCCGCATGGAAATTTTCGACCTGTCGTACCCGGAAGAGTCGAAAGCGCTCCTGGCGTCGCTGAGTAAATCCGCCGGCGGCTTGGGTTCCTGCGAAGCGAAGTCTGGCAAACCGGTTTTCGAGTCAACCGACGACCCGGACTACCAGACGATTCTCAAGGGCATTCAGCGCGGGCGCGACTACATCCTCAACGAGGACAACCGCTATTCCATGATTTATGACGACAAGAACAACGGAGAAACGCCGTTAAAGTTCAAACCGCGCTGGGCGTACTTGAGAGAGATGATTCGTTACGGCGTTTTACCCGTCGACGCCGACCCGACTGCCACGTACAACCCCTTCACGCTGGACGAACAGTACTGGCGCTCCTTCTGGTTTGTACCGGAGAAGAAATAGTGTGACATTTCGGGGAGTGCGGCGGCTTGACGCCGCCTTGTCCAGCGACCCGCGCAACGACTTAGACAAGCCCGGATCGCGGCAGTCCCCTGCCGCAAAAGAAACCTCACGCAAAGTTCGCAAAGTCCGCAAAGTAATGGAAGGCGGTAACGGAGTTCGCGAAGCGAACGTAGTTACGCTTTGTTCGAAGCGTGCATAACAAAACAACGCAGCCGAAAACGCCCCCTGGATGGCGCCTGTCTCGGGCGCCTTACAATAAAAAACAAAAAGCGAAAGTTTTGCGTCGTTGTTCCTATTAACTCAATCATTTACCTTCAATATGAAAGACTACATAAAATATCTCATACTGTTATTTGCTTCAGGCTTTTTGGCATTTTGGACTTTTGCATGGCCAGTGTTGGATTGGTGGCTTAAAGAACTTCAAATCGTTCCAGACGGCAATCAATCTTTGCCTTATACAATACCGATTTTAATACTCCTTTTTGTCGGAGGCGTCAGCTTATGTTTGGTCGCCCTTAAATCCCGGTTTAAGTCTATCCGCATTTTTGCTCATGCGTTGCTCATAGCATTTTTTGCTATTATTTTGTTATTATTCTCTTTCCATACTCTTCAGAAGATGCTTCCTTTGGGACAACTTACAACTCTTTTGTTATTGTACGTAATCGTCGGAGTTATTTACGTAAGATTGCTCTACGTCAATTCTTCAAAGAAAGAATCGCCGCAGCTTACTGACGAAAAGGAGAGTTAACAGATAATGATGAGACTCTAATCTGCGTCCTGAAAGGACGCCATTTCTATAACCGTCGACTTTAGTCTACGGGCGGTGAAACGCTCCGCCCCGCTAACCCCCTCCGCCGTAGCCAAAAACCTTTCTGGATCGCGGACGTAAGTCCGCCGAAGAATTTTAAGCCGCAAAGAACGCAAAGAACGCATAGTTTTAAAACTTCGCGAACTTTGCGGACTTTGCGTGAGGTTACTTTGGCGGCTGATACAGCCGCGATCCAGCGGGTCGGAGGGGCTTTTCTGCGAAAGAGATTTTTTTCTTGTACCAGCAATGCGGCAGGGGACTGCCGCGTGCCGGGCTTATCTGTGTGCATGAGCGGGGCAAATGTTTTGTTCGCCTATTGGCGAATGCGTAATTCCGCTCCCGTTGGTCGCTTCATTACCGCCTTTCATTTTTTTCCCACGTCTCTTTTTTTATTTTCTTGTCCAAGGGGAGTTGCAAAAGATTTTCGTTCCGGGTAAAATAATTCTTATAAGTATGAAGAAAAAGCTCAAGTTTCTTACAAAAACTTAGCAATTACGATTAACCACTAATTCCCTTTTTTAATGAGAATCATGACAACCAAATCCCGATTTTTATGTATCGCGTTCGCAGTTTGCCTGACTGGCGGGCTGCTTTCCACAACGGCGATTCAGGCGCAAAGCCCAACGGATAAAGAGCCGACGGCGCGAACGCTCAAGTACGCTCAGACGATTCGTCCTATGGAGTTTCACGTTCACGTTCGCGGGGGCATGACGCCTGAGAAATGCGTCGAACGGCAGAAACGGCTGGGCATTCGCCTCGGCGCGCTGGAAAATCACGGTCGCGGCTGGCCCTACGATACCGACGCGAAACTCCTGGAGCTGATCAAGTGGGTCAAAAAAGCGGGGCTTCCAGTTGGAATTCAGGTCAACGACCGGGACTGGTTCAAGCAGATTTCTCCCGAAGTTCGCCAGCAGCTGGACTACGTTCTGGCGGATACGATGATCATGCCGGACGAGGAGGGCGGCGAGCCGAAAAAGATGTGGCTTCCCGGGAACGTAACCGTTGACGTCAACGACGAAGCCGCCGTTCAGGCGTGGATGGAACGGTACATGAAGCACTGTCTTCAGGTTGTCAACGAACCGATTACGATTCTTGCCAATCCGACGTATCTTCCGCCGCCGCTGGAACATAGAACCGACCTCTGGACGCCGGAGCGTATGGACGCTCTGATTAACGCGGCGGTGAAAAATAACGTTGCGCTGGAAATCAATGCGGAAACGTATCCCGG
>CACXSS010000054.1 GCA_902770245.1 uncultured Planctomycetota bacterium
GCAAAAATGCAATGGAAAAAATTCGTAACGGCACAAAAAGAGATATAGAATTACAATAATATACCCCGATATGATGTATAGTAAAAGAGATCGAAATCTATTGTTTCTTTCGTTGTATATGTAGTTATGCATAATAAAGAATCTCGAATGATTATATTCACAAGTTTTATTAATAGGCTTTCTAACAAAAACTGTGGGTGAATAACCCTAAAAAACAAATAAAGGGACAGTTTCAAATATTAATTGTTAATACGTTGGTTATTGGTCGTATCCCCACGGGTTAGCACCCGCGGCTCGCCGGCGCTTTTCAGGAGTTGCGGGAAAGCCGCATGAGGAACTGTTCCAGCAGGAGTCTGGCGTCGAGGCGGCTGTCGCCTTTGAGGGCGAAGTCGAGTTCCGTCATCCAGTCCAGCAGTTGAGACGCGCGGTGAATTCCCAGGCGTTCAATTTGATTTTGCGATTTTTTGAGAAAGTACGGTTTGTCGATTCCGATTTGACGCAGCGCTTCGTTAATGGAAATGTTGCGTCCGTTGGCGCGGGCGTCGAGAAAAACGCGGTTTGCCATGGCTAGACGCCGCAGATTGGACGCCAGCTGAGCGAGAATGACAATCGGAACTTCGCCCGCTGCGAGAAGGGAATCCAGGTACATCATGGCGCTGTCGGTCAGTCCCGCCAGGGCGGAATCCAGCATCTCCCACGCGGTTTGAGAACGCCAGGTTCCCGAGACTTTGTCAACCATCTGGACGGTAATCGGCTTCCCGTTGGCGTAGGTGGACAGCTTGAGCAGTTCCTGATCCAGAGCGCCCATCGAGTCGCCGATTTTATCGACGAGAACCTCAGCGGCGTCGCGCTGAATCTCGGATTTGTAGACCGCCGCGCGTTTTACCAGCCAGCCGGCAAGGGTTTCTGTCGACATCGCCTTGCAGTTGATTAACAGCCCCTGTTCCGCAATGAGTTTGTACAGACGCGTATTGGCGGATAGAGTCTTTAATTCCAAGACCAGCGAACCGGCGCCTTCGGGCTGCTTGATTAAGTTCTCGATTTTTTCCCGGTTCTTTTCAACGAATTCGTCTGCCTGTTCGACAATAACCAGGCGGGACTGGGCGCCGAACATGGAGATGGTCGTCAGCTCCTGTTTGACGACGCTGAACTCCGGCGTTGAGTTGGAATAGACCGTAATTCCGGAATCGTCTTCCTGACTGGAGTTGAACAGCCTTTTGAGCGCTTGAATGGATTCCAGACGCAAAAACGGTTCGTCTCCGAAAATGGCGATAACAGGCGGCAGGGCGTCTATATTGACGTGTTTGTCCGGCTGTTGCGAAAACGCCATCGCGGACACGTCTTTGGACGCTTTTCCGGCAGAATCGGAGGTCTTTTTAGCCATAGGAAACGGAGCAGGGGGATGTGGAACAGGAACGGCTTTGAAATTTCTATTAATTGAAAACCAGGATATATTATAACGGAAATCGTCCGTTTGACAACCCGGGAGCGGACGGCTCTTGACAAACGCTGGCGATTGGATTAAAATAACGTTCAATCTGTAACAGGAAATGGGTGTTGAACAGGTATTTTTAATAGAAAGAACAGACGATGTCAAACGTTCAAAAAATCGGATTGTTCGGCGGCAGTTTTGACCCGATTCATCTCGGACACGTCGAGATTGCTCAAATGGCAATAAAAGAGATTCCGCTGGATATTCTTATTGTCATGCCGGCTGGAAAAGCTCCCCATAAAAACGGCGCTTTTTTTTCTGACGGGCTTCGTTTGAAAATGACGCAAGCCGCGATGGCGGATTTGAACGACGACAGGATCGTTGTTTCCGATTGGGAAGTAAAGCAGGCGCAAGTCAATGGAAAAACGTCATTTACAGTTGATACAATGCGCTATTTGAAGAAAAAATATCCCGGCTCGGAACTCTATTTGATTCTGGGGACGGACATGTTCAATACGCTCTCAACCTGGAAAGACCCTGAAATAATCGCCACCAATATGAAGCTGGTTCTGGTCAATCGCCGCGGGGAAAAACTGTATAAACCGAGAAGAAAAAAAGATAGTGTATATACAAATATTTACAGCCCGGACGTTGTCATTTCTGCGGAGCCGCTTGAGGTCAGCTCGACGGAAATTCGACGTCGCCTGACGGCAGGGGAATCGGTCGACGGGCTGGTTCCGGACAGCGCTTTGCAAGTTCTCAAAAACGCCTCTTTTGACGCCGACTTGACGAAATGAATATAATTCCTTCAGAGGAGGAATTATGTCAGAAAACAGGATTTGCTGCCAGCATTGCGGGTATCCGATAGCCAAAGACGCGCAGACGTGTCCGCACTGCGGATCTGTTACGCCGATCGCTCCCAAAGACTGGAAAAAAGAAGCGGTTGAGAAAAGCCGTCGCGTTGCGTATGAAATCTTTTGTTGGGTCTTAACGTTTGCAATCCTCTGGTATATTTGCAAAGAAATCGTCTGTAAAATCTGGCAATAAATATTGCAAACCATCGTTTTATTCTTCCTAATCGGTTTTTTCTTAAAATTTTTATAAAGAAACGGCGGATTTTTGAGGCGGCGTCTTGCAAATACGCTCTATAGCGCTATAATATATAGAATAAGCAGCTAGTTATGAGCTGCAAGGAGTTAAATTGTTTTCTATTATTCATACTTGTTTTCAAATGAAGTATTTCCTCAACAACGTTCGTTCATTGAGAGTTTATATATCCACATTGTTTTTGACGTCTGCAATTCTGTTTTCGTATGGATTTGCTCAAGACGCTCCCGCGCCAACAGACGCGTCTGACGCACAGCCAGGCGCCGCTGTGGAAGAACCCGCTCCAGAAACGCCAGCGGAACCGCCTGCTACGGAAGAACCTGTAACGCCAGAGGATTCTGCCGCGCCTGAAACCCCGGCGGAACCGTCAACCGAGGCGCAGCCAGAACCCGCCACGAAATCAAAAAGCGCCAAGCCGGAAAGCGCCAAGCCGGAAGAAGTCAAGCCGGTGGAAATCCATCAGCGGGAATCGACGGACGTATCTTTCCGGCTTTCCAAAAAGGAAAAAGAGGAAATCGACGCCATGGCTATCGAGTACGTCGATTTGATGACGGAAAAGATTCGTCTGGAAGCGCGTCAGGAGTATTACACGTCTGAAATCGAGCTTTTAAATCAGGCTGCGGACAGCGCATCGGCGATGAATCTGTTTTTGGCGGACTTCGGCAGTTTCGGCCGATCTCGCCGAGCGGCGGCAAAGAACATCAGCGTAATGCTTAAAGACGAAATGCACCCGCTGGCTGAGATGATGTCGGAGAACTCCAAACGCATCAAAGCGCGAGCGGAACAGCTTCACGCCGGCTGGAAAGACATTCATCAGGTTCGTCGGGAAAGCGAGCAGATTCGATACGAACTGGAAACGGGAGCGAAAATCGTCGCGCAGTTGGCGTCTATGCTCAGCATGGATAAACGCTGGTTTTGGCTGGCGGGTTTGATAGCGTTTTCCATTCTGTTTGCTGCGGTTCTGCATGACAAACGCCGGGAATTGCGCCGATGGCTCAACGGCGGCCGCGCTCGAAAAATGCGGTTGTCAAAAGTCCTGTTTGGATTTATCATCTTTTTGGCGATTGCCACGTTTGTTACATTTCTGTTTGGCAATGTGATTTATCGCGCAGCGCTGGATATGTCTGTTAAGGGGAAGGCGCCCAAGGCGGCTTTTGCCCAGCAGATTGAGCAGTTGAAAAAGGACGTCGATAAACTTCAGGACAAGGCAGACGAGCAGACGGTTGAACTTCGCAACGCTCGCAAGGCTCTGGAAAAGCCGTTTAACGAGTCCATCCCGTCTGACAAGGAACAAAAACTGGGCGAAAGCCTGTATAAAGAAATTTCTGCGTATCGAACGGCGGTGATTAACAACGCTATTTACGTCAAGCAAACGGAAGCGCTTCTCAAGGCGTTTAACGAAGACTGGGAAGCGGTGAAGATCGTCTATGAAGACAACCAAAAGTACAGCCGTCAGGCGGTTAAGTACCTTCGATTAAAGCATTTTCTCCGGGCGTTATTGGGAATCGTTCTTTTGTCGCTTCTGGCGTGGGGCTTGTTCGCGTATTTCAACGGCGTTATGAGCCAGCGCGCGAAATATCGCAACACGTGCCCGATGTGTCTGACGGAGGGCGAAGTTCAAACGCTCCGCACGCCGGACGAGTACGCAGCCGCCAGCCGCAAGTATCAGTTTGATCCGCAATTGGTTCCGCCGCCCAATGAAAACGGCGGGACGGCAGTCTGCACGCACCAAATGACGGCGAAACCGCGCCGGTTGTGCAACTTCGCGTACGGGTCGCAGTATCAGAATCTGCCCAAGTTGAGCATTCCGACGCTGGGCGTTCCGCAGGCAGGCAAGACGTTCTGGATGACGATGCTTTACTGGCAGCTCAACAACGGGTATTCCAGCCAGTCGAAAGACATGGTTATCGTCCCGACTGCGGCGACAAACGATCTGCAAACGTCTGTAGACGAACTTGTCAACAAACGTCATCTTTTGCCGGCAACTCAGCGTGACAGAATCCCGTATCCGATGATGTTCCAGTACACAGACCACGACCCGCTTGGCAGAACGAAGGTTTTGACGTCTGTTTTTGACTATTCCGGCGAAGTTACCACCGACGTGGCGGCGGAAGATTTTCGCCGTCAGCGGGCGTTGGCGTCCGACGCGTTTTTGTTCTTTATTGACCCTACGTATCCGTGGGAACCGCAGGCGGCGGCGCTGGAACGGTTCAATTCAGATTTGAGAACTCAAAAGCAGATCCAGCAATGGCGATCTCTGCGTTTGCCGATTGCGCTGTGTTTGACGAAAATCGACTTGCTGCCGACCATTCCCAATTGGGACAACGCGTGGGGCAAAGCCGCCAAGTTCTATGCTGATATGGAAAAAATCGACCCGACCGGCGAAGGGCTTTCCAAATCGATTATTGAACAGCGCAGCGCGTTGGTAGACGAACTTCGCAAAGACATCTGGCCTGAATGGGATATGGACGCTCAGATCAAAAAGCTTTTCGGCGGGCGTCACATGTACTTCCCCATGACAGCCGTCGGTTTGGAAGGCAGCGGAGAAACCGACCTCGCTGTCCGAACCCTGTCTCCGTTCGGTTTGGCAGAACCCCTGTACTGGGTCATGGAAATGAACGGATTCCCAACGCTGTAACACAATTAGTAATTAGTAATGAGTAATTAGTAATTACGCAAGCGATTCATCAACATTTACTATTAACCACTTTTTTTAACTCGTAATCATGTCTTGGCCAGCGCCTTCACAATTCAGTATAATGCTTCAGCAACCGCAGATTGCGTTTCGCGATATTCAGTTGCAGCAATGTAAAATCGAGAGAAACGAATTGAACCTTCCCCGTCCGTGGGCAGGGGCGTTTGCGGTTGTCTATAAGGCGATTTATCCCAACAGGGCTTTGCAGGCGGTTCGTGTGTTTTCGACGGAATCTCCTGAACGGCGTGAACGCTATTTCCGCACGTATGAGTATCTCAAAGGTCGGAAGATGAAATGCCTTGTCAACTTCCAGTATTTGGATGACAGCATTCGCTGCACCGACGGCCGCTGGTACCCGATAATTTTAATGGATTGGGTTGAAGGCGACACGCTTTTCAAATGGGTGAATAAAAAATGCTCTGAACGCAACGGCGCAGCGTTGTCTGCCGCGGCGGACTGCTGGCTTTCGTTGACGCGCGAACTGACCGAGGCGCAGGTGGCGCACGGCGATTTGCAGCATAACAACATCATCGTTACCCCGGAAGGACGTCTGAAACTGGTCGACTACGACTGTATGTCCGTCCCGGGTTTGTTTGGCCGCCGGAATCTGGAAATCGGCGTTCAGCCGTATCAGCATCCCAAACGAGGACAGAATACGCTTTTGTCGCCGGAACTGGACCGATATTCGACCATCGTGATTTATCTTGGTTTGAAAGCGCTGTCTTTGGATCCGTCTTTGTGGGACAGAGCAGTGTTACAAACCGGCAACGATAAAATCCTGTTCCGGGTTGAGGACTTTCAAAATCCGCAGCAGAGCGCTACAGTTCAAACGCTGCTCAAGTTTCCCAACGACACGGTTCGGATGTTGACATCGGAACTTTTTTATCGATTTGCGACCGGTCCGCTGGAAGCGGTTCCGTCTTTGTGGGATTTGGTCAACCCGTACAAGGAAATCGAAGCCCTGCTCAAGGCGGGCGACTATTCCAGGGCTGTTGAAGCTTTGAATCAGCGCGGTCGTTTTCTCGACGCTCCTGATTATCTCAAACCTGCTATTCAAAAGGCGTACCGGCGACGCCATTATGAGCAAGGCGCAGCCAGGCGTTCCGCCTCTTCCTCCGGCTGATATGAAGTGGTATTTCGACGCCAAAAAACGCGTTCAACTGCTGGACAGACTGGCACAGTCGGTCAACAATTCCTCTTCCCGAGAAACGATGTGCTATTCCGGGGAAAGAACGATTGTTCAGATTGCCGCCCAGCTTCCCAAAGAGTATGTTTATTCGCTTCGTCCGCGAGTTGAAGCGGCGAAAGTTCGAGTGTTGAATCTCGACCATCTGATCAGCGTTGTTCGGAAATCGCCGGACGACGAAGTCGCCATTCACAAGGCGTACAAGATGGTTAAAAAAGTTCAGTGCGAGACGATTATCCCGCCGGAATTCAGACCGCGAGTTGAGTTGGCGGAATCGCGTTACAAGTACGTCAAAAAGATTCTTGCCATTCCAGAGAATTTGCCGTTGAACGAACTCGACGCCGCTGTTTTAGAGGCGTGGAATGGTCGGGTTTTGAACGGCTGCAAACAGGTAGCTCAATGGGAACAGAGATACAACGACGCGGTTGCTCGTCGAAACCTGTTCCAAAAACTTCAAGATGCCATCGGGCGCGACGCTCGAGAGGAAGTCGTCAAGTTGATTAACGACCCGCTGATGAAAAATTATCCGCTGCCCAAGCAGTGGACGATGTACGTCAACAAGTCTAAAGACCTTATCGAAAAGGCGCAGCCTCTGGAAGACGCTCTGAAAAATAACGATCCTGCGCCATTTGTTCAGGTTTTCGACGCTCGTATTTTCCGGGATTATTCTGAACGGTACGAACCGTATTTCAAAAAGGTTCTTCGTTGGGCGAACGATCATTTAGTGGATTTGGAAACAGTCGGATTGAAAGCCGCCATGGGGCGAGCCGGCATTATCTTGTCGGATAAGTCCAAGGGCGAGTATCGACTCCGCTGGACGTGGCCTCACCCGAGATTTTCTGACGTTTGCGTTTTGGGTGTAACAAAGCGGCAGTTGAGCGAGGCGGATCGTCCAGACGACGCTGACGTCGCTTTTGTCGAGAAAATCGAAATCACTCGAGAGCAGTGGGACGCCGCCGGCGGAAGCTGGCTGTTTACTCAGTCGTTTGAAGCCAGCGAGTGTTTTCTTTCCGTTTGGGCGGAAATAGATTTGGGATTTACAAAGATTTATACTCAGCCGTTCTTGCTGGGTCAGTTGGAAAAACGAAGCAAGGGCTGGATTTGGTAATATGATACATCAACTTTACATAACGCATTGCACGCGCGGGTCGTCGTATTTCAGTTCTGAAACGGACAAAACTCCGGAACATGCGTCTGTTCCGCTGGGTTATTCCGTTCGAAGCGCGTCAGCAGAGAAGGAAGAAGCGCGTAAAATCTATACGGCGATTGAATCGCAGATGTATTACCATCTGCCTTCAGACGGCTCGGCTTCCGATATTGACGCACTGAAAGCGCCGCGGCGTTTTTTCTATCTTCCGTCTGTAGACGGCAAGCCGGTAATTGGCTGTGCAGCGTACCGGAAAGAAGACACCGCAGGGCGTCCGGGTTCGTATTTTGCTCACGTATTGTACGGAGACGGGGAAAAGCCCTGGATGAGCCGAACGGTTTTGCAGATGTACAAATCCAACTTCTGGCGTGGAATAGACGGGGCTGACATTCCCGATTCCCTGCCGACGATTGACATGGATTCTGTTACATCGCTGACTGGCGGCAGCCCGATTTCCGATTCCGTTTTTGAAAACTGGGTTAGCGGAAAGACAGAATGGAAAACCGCTGTCAACGGCGAGGACATTGTTGTTCGTCCAGAACAGTTTGAGCAGTTTTTTGCCGGCGCGATGTCGGTTTGGAAAGACGCGACGAAAAAGATTATTCTGGTTGCCGACTCCGATACAGCGGCTCTGTTTTATTACGGAATTTTGCGCCTGGCTCCGGGCGGATGGGGAACTCATGCGGCGTTTTCTACGTACGAAAGCGCGCCGATGGATTTCCCCGGACGGTTGTGCGCGACGACGTTTGTCAACCCGATGAAAAACGATTTGTCCTCTGAAATGTACGCCGGTCATTTCGTTTTCAACGTGTTTACGGGGCGTCAAAGTCCCCTGGGCGTCAAACCGGCAGCGGTATTTCTGCCAGCTCTGCCGGGGGAATCGGTTCAGTATCCGTTGTCGGAAAAGGGCGAATGTTCTTATACCAAAACGATTATCAATCGTCTCAAGACCAATTCCTGGGCGGGCGCCAGCGCGTTGCAGCAACTCTCCGCCGCAATGGGGCTTAAGCCGGGCGAAAATCCGGACGCTGTTATTGCAACGGAATTCGTGCTGACTCATCAGATTGGCTTGACGCTGAGGCTTATTGCTCAGGGGAACCCGGCAGACGTTGTTTATCTCAATCGCTCGTTCAGTCCGGACGTCGTCCCGATTTGGCGTCAAAGTCATTTGGCTGCGGAATTGCTCCAAAAACAACTCATTCAGGGGCTTGCTCAAATTGACATTAACGAAACCAACGTTGCAGAGAAACTCAAGCTGATTGTTGGAACGCAAGCGCATTTGATGATTCTGGAACTGCTGGGCACGCAGTCGACAGACCCGAAGTCCAACCTGGTTGTGTTACATCTGCTCAAAACGCTCCCGTTGGAATTAGTCGGCTCCTGGCTGAAGTTGGATAACGCATCCGAATCTGCCAAGATGACCATGCTGTTGCGTCACATCAGTGCAGACGGCTCGCTTCCTCCGGATTCGGAAAAGACGATTTTTGAGGGAACGCAAACGGCGCTGCTGTCCAAACTGCTGGTAAAGCTGGATCCTCCGCGGCTGGGGGCGTTATGGAATCGTTACGTTCATCAGTACCGCTTGCCGTTTATTGCCGCATTGACGCAAAGCGTTGCGTATCATGGCGGCGACGTCGCCTTTTTGAACAATCGGGTCGAAAAGCTGACAATGCGCGACTTGATTGATTTATTCAAGTTCGGCTCTGAACGCTATTATGCGGAGTATCCCGCCCAGTCGTCTGCGATGGGCAAAAAACTGGACGAGCTGTCAACGCAGTTTGAAGGATTCTTGCCGGAATTCAACGATTATATTCAAACGCTTTCCGCCGGGTCGCATTTGATGTCTGAAGACAAGGCGAAACGGGCGAATTCCTGGACGTCGTTCAAGGCGACGGCGCAGTCCATTTTGGAACAGCAGGGGGACGGAACTGGCAATGTTGAAGCTCTCGACGATTTGATGAAAAAGCTGGTTACGGAATTTTCTGTCGCAGCGCCGGAGAAAGAATCTCAGGAACGGGCGCCGGAAAAACGAAAACAGTTCCTGCAGCAAATTGTTACAGCTTTGTTCCCCGCTCAAGATGGTTTCAAGCCGTTCCTGCCGCCGACCAGCCCGCGAAACGAACGCCTTTGGGAGAAAACCGTCAGCTTTTTTGAGGACGGTCAATGGGCAAAGTCCAAGCCAACGTTGGGGACGCTTGTAGAACGAATCGTCGGTTCTCGCGAAGCTGTAGTTCAACCTGTTAAAGACGGACAAAGCGAAATCGCCGTTCCTCCTGGCGCTGCTGATAAAAAGAAGTTCAAACTCAACAAAAAGCAAACCACGTATTTAACTATCGCGTTGGGCGCGCTTTTGCTTGTAACGCTTTTGGTTTTAATCAATCTGGATTTGCTCTTCCCAAAATCGGAAGACGGTCAGTTTATTAACAAAACGAATTTGACGCAGATTGACGCTCCGTCATCAAGTTCCAATCTTGACAAGTCGGCGGAATCAGAACGTCAAAAAGAAGCGCAGGATTTAAAGAATAACGTTAAAACAGACAGCGCTAAGGAAGATGGTTCTGTAACAGATAATCCGGAATCGAAAGACGCCGCGCCTAAAGCGATTGCTCCGATTGTCTGGGACGACGCCCCGGAATACGGCGACAAATACGAAACCGACCCGGAACAGGACGAGATTGATTCGATGGCTCAATCCCTCGTAGCGGGGCTGAAAAAGAATCCTGGCATTATGTCGAAATTGACAGCGATTCCATCAAAAACGGATCTGGAAATAGCGTCCATTAAAGATTCGCTCCGAGAGCCAATGAAGCGGGTTCAGGGAAAAGCGTTTAATTTGCCAACAGAGGGAATCGCCAGTCCGTTAGACGAAAACGGCGAGCTGGATCTGGTTCAGGCGGGGCTGATTGACTCTGTTAATATGTCCAACTTAAAACTGGGTCCCGGCTTTTTTGTCTTTCAGGACAAAGTCGTTCGCTGGGGCGCCGGGGACGTCTTCGATCCTCAAAAGCCGGTTACGCAGTATCGTTTAACCGATTTGGAAAAGGCGTTGGGGTTGGAAGAGTGTTACGTCAGCCTTAAATCGGAGCCGACAACCGTTAAAATGGCGTTGTCGGTTAAGGGAAAGAAAGTTCATTTAGATAAAAACGACAAGAAAAAAGCGGCGTCCGATTTGGAACAACGTCAGATTGAATACAAAGATTTGGGTTATGAACTGAGAGAGTACAATCGAGCCGACGTCCCGGAAAACGCGAAGAAAAAGCGCGTCAGCCGCATGGGCGTTATGGTCGGAATTCCAATTGCGGAAACCGCTCCGGAAGCGCCCAATAAAAAGGATTTCAAAACGGACGAAGAGTACCAAAGCGCCGTTGAGGAAAATCGTCTGGCGGTTGAAGCGTACGAACGTCAGCGCGAGTTGGTAATCAATAAAGCAAATGAGGTTTACGGTTTGTTGGAAAAGGAAATAGAACGATTGACCAATCTGGAAACCGTCGAACAGGAACGGGCGGACGCTCAGGCGCAAAAGAATTTGTCGGAAGTTTTGAAGTATCTCAAGCAGAGCGCATTTGTTCTCTACCGCCCTGGAGGCTTTGACGGGCTGCTCAGTTTGCCGGCAGACGAATTGACTGCTCAACCTGATGCGGAAGTTCCGGCAGACGCTCAACCTGCGGATTCAGACAACAACGACGTGGATCCGTTTGCCGCAACAAAACCGGATAAACAGCCTGCTGACGCAAACAACGGGAATGTTGAGGATGCAACACTTGACACCGGTTTGGACAATCCGGCAGACGAGCAGCTTGTTCCGGTTGAACAGCCCAACGTCCCTGCTGCGGAACCGGTCAAACCGTCTGTCGACGACGATTCAGACGAGGAAGTTATTCTTGATCCTTTTGCGGAGCCAACAGAAAAAGAGAAACCTCAATCGGTTAGAATCAAGCCTCGAATTTCAGCTTCCAGTCAGAAAAAATCTGAACCCGCCAAGCAACCTGGCGCTGGAGCCGCTCCCGCCCCTGCCGCGTCTGGTTCAGACAAACCTAAGATGAACACGTCCGCTTTGATGTTTAGCGATGACGACAGTCAGGAAAGTCCTTTGACGGGCGCCTGGACTCAACCGACGGACAAGCCGCTTTCCATTACCCGGTCAGGCGTTATCGGTTCGCTTTCTGTAATCTGCAGAAATGCAGGCGTTACAAAAGACACGCAAGCGTACAATAAATTCAGGGGCGCTTTCCAGAAGAGTTATTCAATTGAGTGTCAGCTGGTTCAGATTTCGGTGGTTGGCGGTAAAACCGTATCAAAATTTACCCCGGCTAAATCCGGACCGCAAGCTCTGAGCGAGTTTGACATTATCCCTCAAACTGTTACATGTATGGTAAAATTCCGGTTTACCAACAAACAGAATCCGGAAAAGTTTTTTGAAACCAACTGGGAAACCATCAAAAATATTGAATCGAAAAAACATTATACTTTGTATTACGAACTGACGTCAGGCGATATGGAAATGATGCTTGCTCAGTAAACGATAATGTATGTTTCGTTTTTGAATTTGAGTTAAAATTTAATATGGATTTTTAATCATGAAGAGTTTGTTTTTTATCGTCCTGGGAGCGATCCCTCTGGCTTTGCTGACCGCTTTCGCGCTGTTGGATATGACGCTTGTCCGTCCGTGGAAGCCCGATGTTAAATCCGACTATTTTGAGAAAACCGTTGAGGTTGTCGAAAGGACTGCCAGAGAGTTGAAGACTCTTGATGGCGCGTCGGACGTTTTGGCAAAAGAGAGTTTGTTGAGCAGCCCGGTTCCGCAAATTATGCGCGGCATGTCGGCGGAAAACACCGCCTGGGGCGAGATGCCGGACTTTTCCCGACAGTGGGGAGACGTGTTCTTCAACACTCAGCGCTTTTTGGAATCGCAGCGTCAGTTGGAAAGCAAAAATATAGACGAACTGTTCAAACTGCAAAGCGCCGTTCGCAGTTTTTTGGCAACCCTTAAAAGCGGGTCGGAAACACAGGACAGCGTCTATCGTCAGATTTCCGCCTTGCAGAGAGATATTGAAGTCAAAATCGAACGACTGCAAAAAGAGAACGAGGCGACTCAGATTTTAACGGACGCTCGAAACGCGTTTGATCAGGGAAAATGGCTGGTCTGCGCTCGATTTTGCAAACAGCTTCAAGACGATTATGACAACTACACGTCCTCTGCGGTCAAGGCGAATATATCCATGATGATTAACCGCTGCGCGTTTTACACGTCAGAAGACGACATTGAGAGAATTCTCAATTCGGATTCGGCGGCAAGTCAAAGGGATAAGCTGGGTTCGCTGCTGGAACGCATCAAAAATTCAGACGAACTGAGCGACTCGCAAAAGCGTAAGTATCGTCAATGGCAGGAACAGTATGAAGAAATGGGCGGCAATTCAGACAACAGCGCCGATACCGTCGAAATCAGTTCGTCTGTCAGATCGCAGATTCAGGCGTACTATGACGCTCCGAAATCCTTTGCCGGCAGAGTTCAGGCGGCGGCAAAGATTCTGGAAACCAACGACGATCCCGCAGTTCGCGCGGCGTTAAAAAGCGAGGTAATTCGTTTAATCAAATCCGGCATTTCCGAGAAGACGCTTAATGAACCTCCGATGACGTTTTACGCCAAGCTCAAAGATGGAACGGAGCTGACAGGCGGATTTATAACGGTTCGAGACGACAATCGTCAAATCATCGGGTATAAGTATTTTAAAGACTCAAGTCGGATGAAGGATTCCGAGGGTAACGAGTTGATGTATAAAGCGGAGGACTTTATAATTTCTCCGCGTTCAACGATGGCAAAGCGGCTGGTAACTACATACAATAAGGAACGACAGCTCTTGCTGGATAACGTCAGCAGCCCGGAAGCATGGTCTCGATTTGTTGCGAAATGCAATGAATTGGAAATTCACCGAAAAACTGAAAACGTTTCCGGCGTTTCGTTTGCCGGGGCGATTAAAGCGGCGGAACAGATTACCTCTCCAGAGGTTCGTCCCCAACTGGAAGAAGTTTTGAAATAAATTTGTTTTTATAAATTTCATTTTTACATAAATTTGAACAAGAGGTTTTTTCATGCCCTATAAAATGGAAATCAGTCGGCAGAACAAGGCGTGTTTTCTGTTTCTGCTGGATCAGTCATATTCAATGTGCGAGCCGTTGGGCGGCAGTCAGCAGCGCAAATGTGACGAACTTTGCAACGCTATTAACTCGTGGCTGCAAAATATGACAATTCGCGCTTCCGGAGATCAGGGAATCAAGGATTGGATGGACATCGGCGTTTTTGGCTATCGCACCAACTCCTACGGGCAGCCGATTATAGGCTCTGCGCTTCAGGGTCCGTTGGCGTCAAGCCCGATTGTATCCATTCGAGACATCGGCATGAATCCCGCTCGGATTGAACAGCGAATTCAGTACATTCAGGATCCGACAACGGGTCAAACGTTTGAAATCCCCAACGAATGCCCGATCTGGGTTGACCCGTGCTGTGAAGGCGGTACGCCGATGTGCAACATGCTCTATACGGCTCATCAAACGCTTACGGAGTGGATAAGTCAGCATCAATACAGTTTTCCGCCCATTGTCGTTCACATTACCGATGGGGAATCTCAGGACGGCGACCCTCGTCCGTACGCTCAGGCGCTGACGCGATTGTCGACCATGGACGGCAACGTTCTGTTGTTCAACTGTCACCTTTCCTCAACGCCTGCGCCGGGATTTATGTTTCCTGCCAACCCGTACGGTTTGCCGGATATGCTGGCGCAGTACCTGTACGAAATGTCGAGCATATTGCCGGAACCGTTTTTCAATCACGCGATTGCAGAAGGGCTTCCGTTACAGCGCGGGGCGCGCGGCATGGCGTTTAACGCCGATATGGTGTGTCTGATTCAGTTCCTCAACATGGGAACTCAGGCGGCTCCGGGCTTGCGCTGATTGATAATCGGAAAAATTCATTAACGAACGCAGACGTTTGAATTGTTCAATATAACAATCCAACAATTTTCAATATACAGTTTGTAAATAACAGACAATTAAAATCATGTTTGTTTTCAAGGGATTTTCCCATCCGAAAGACCCTCAAACCGGGGTGAATGAAGACTCTTGGCGAGCGGACGACTTGCAAAACGTCGTGGTCGTTTCCGACGGCGCGTCCAGTTCCATCTTTTCAGGTTTGTGGTCAAATATTCTTTGTCAGAGCGTAATCGAAAGCGTTCCTGACCCGATGGATCATTTCAACTTTCCGAAATGGCTGGAACGCGTTCGGGAAAAATGGATTAACGGCATTGATTTAAACAATCTGTCGTGGTATCAGAAACCGAAAATGGCATCAGGCGCATTTGCGACGCTTGTTTGGGCGACGATAGATCAATCCATGGAAATTCCAGACGATCTGGACGACGACGTCCCGATGGATACGGATTTTTTCAGAATTTACGGATACGCTCTGGGCGACGCCTGCTTGCTGCATTTTCACAGTGGGCGGCTTGTTCGATCCATTCCCGTTGTTCGATCGGTAGACTTTGATTCAACTCCGCCGCTGGTTGGCAGTATAAACCTTGGCGTTGATTTGACAGCCAGCTTCGTTCCGATTGATTTTGTCGCTCCGGAAGGCGACTGGATAGTTCTGGCAACGGACGCAATGGCGCAGTGGATTCTGTCACAGTGCGAAAACGGTTCTGTCCCGGATTGGCGGGAATTTTGGAATCAAACGCCGGAACAGTATGACGAGCTTGTAGAAAGAATTCGACAGGAACAGCAGATTCGGGTTGACGATTCAACAGTTCTCCTTTGCTGCATTGGTTCAGACGTTTATCTCGACAGAGAGTTTAACGTCGAAACCGCAACTCCTGTGATTCGTCAGGAAGACAATCGATTTAGCGTTACGCCGGAATATAAGCCTGAACAGCCCGTTCAGCCAACGCCGATGGCTAAGACGGTTTCCGTATCCGACGTTTTTCTGGATTTTCCAGAAACGAATTCCGTTCCGCCAATTCCTCCACGGCCAATTCCTCCGGCGCCGCAGCCAGAACCTGAGCCAGAACCGTCTTCTGCAAAAACCGGATTTCATCAAACAACAGAAATTCCGCCATTGCCGATAGACGAGCTTGGAGTTGACTCTGATTACGGATTCCCGAAAAAAATACTCAATTCAGCCGACAATCCTTCCGTTCGTCCTTCGCCGTCAGGAACCAGACCTGCCGCGCCAAAACCAACATCGTCAAAGCCGGCGGCTCCCAAACCTGTTACACCCAGACCAGCCGCTCCTAAAAGAATCAATCCGAGTCAGGAACAGCGAATTGAGCCTCCAAAGTCAGACGAGGAAGAAATCAAAGTCGCTCAGCCCCAGCCGGGAAACGAACAACCTAAAATGTCGGCGTACATGGCGGAGTTGGAACGGCGTAAAGTTGCTGAAATCGAGCAGGAAGAACAGCTCAAAAAAGAGCAGGAATCCAAATTCAGCTACCAGTTCCAAAAAGGCATGTCAGAAGGAATTCAAGACATGAAAGAAGGACTTTCAGAGCTTCTTTCCGGTCCGGTTGGCGAACAGGCAAAAGAAAAATTTGAAAAAGGAAAAGAAGCGGTTAAGAAGGGGGCTGAAAAAGTCAGCAAATTCTTTGGCCGCTTGTTCAAAAAGGATAACTGAATTTTATTCAGTATTCAATAATTATTTGAAAGGGTATAGAAATGTTAAATCGGTTTAATTCCGTAACAATTGCGGTTTTGATTTCAGTTTGTTTAATGGGCTTTTGCCGAGCCGACGGTTTGGAAAAGCAGAGTCAGTACATTGACGGCAAGCTGGACGCGTCCATCATGCTGGCTTGCACAGGTCGAATTCTGACCATCGACAAAGACGGCGTCGAGATCAAGGCGTATACAAAAGACGTTGGCAACACCGGCGACGGGATGATTCTGCCCAATGGAAACATCCTGTTTTCAGACGGCGACTCTGTTGTTGAGATCACGCCTGACAATAAAGAAGTTATGCATTACTGCCCGGACGACCGCCGCAACGATTCCGTTTTTTCTGCAATTCGGCTGGACAACGGCAATACGCTTGTCGGCTGGAATACGCTCAATAAAATTATTGAGATTGACCCGCAGGGAAAAGTCGTGTCGTCGTTTGATTGCCAGTACGCTGAAAAGATTGGCTCTCATCACAACATGCGAAACATTCGCCTCACTCCCGAGGGAACGCTTCTGGTTGCTCAAAAGAATTTGAACGTCATTGCAGAGTATTCCCGCGACGGCAAACTGATTCAGACGTATCGCGGCGACAAGGGCACGGCGGCGTTTGGCGTTTGCGTTTTAAAAGACGGAAACGTAGCCGGCGCGTTTCTGGACAACGTGATTATTTTTGATCGAACGGGCAAAGAAATCTGGCGGTTTGAAAAGTCGGACGCGCCGGAAATCGAGATTGCAATGATGTGCCCGATTGTCGAACGGAAAAACGGCAACCTCGTTATTGGAAACTATGCCGCCAATCGCGGTTCTTATCACGGAGCGATGGCGTTTGAAATCACACGAGACAAAAAAGTTGTCTGGCAGTATCGCAACCCACAAGGACCTGCTTCGGTCCAGGGAATTACGGTAATAGAATAGTAGCGAGTTGCGAGTTGCGAGATAATATATTTAACTCGTATCGCAAATATGAGCCTAATTTACAGGGAGCTGATTCCATGGAATACAATCAAGTCGTTCGCAAGGCGCAAAGACGATTCCGGTTTGCCATTGCAAATCGAATGTTCTTGTACGCTCTGGCAGGAGAACTGTTTATTGTTGGAACGGCAGTCGCGGTTTTACGTCTGTATTATCCAGTCGTTTTCAGCTCTCATCCGTATGTTGTTTGGGGAACGGCTCTTGGTTTGGCAGCGTTGATTCCGCTTGTAACATATTGGCTGGCGGGACGCTTTGTTCCCTCTCAGACGTCTGTTCGGGCGTGGCTGGATAACCAGTTTTCCTGCGGCGGCGTCATGTCGGCGGAAGAGTATTTCCCGGAAGCCAAACATTGGGAGAAGAAGGAAACCGCCGTTGAAATCCATAGCAAGTTGGGCGAATTGATTCCCTTCCGCGTTGTCAAGCCGTTGTTTATCTGTTTGTTGTCAACGATTTTTGTAACCTGCGCTTTGCTTGTTCCCATTCCTGCCGCCGCCCCTTCGACGACAACGGCTTATATTGAGAAGGACGCGGAACGAATTGCAAATAAAATTGAACTGCTGAAAAAAGAAAAGACTCTTTCAGAACAGCAGGCAGAACAGATGTTACAAACGCTCAATCGCCTTTCAGAAGAATCCGATGGGACGGATCCGCTTCATACCTTTGAAGCTCTCGACGCATTGGAAAATCTGCTTGACCAAACCGCTCAAGACGCTGCTCGTCAGGCGGAGAAAAACGCTCAAAGCGCTCAAGACGCTCAGGATTTGTCTGAGGCGATGAAAAATGACTGGGATAAATTAAACGACGCCCAAAAAACGGCGGCAGCAAAAGAACTCCAAAAAATGCTTGATCAGATGAACGGTAAAGGTTCAGAGAATCAAAACTCTTTGGACGCCGACGGTCAGGAACATTCTGGAGAAAACGGCGATTTTTCCGAGGAAAACGCGTCTGGAGATGGCGCGCCGGAAGGCGGCGAGTCCGAACAGTCGTCTGAACCAAACCCGCTTCAGCTTCCCGAAAATGTGAAGATTCCGGATTTGTCTCAGCTAACGCCGGAACAGCTCGAAAAGTTGAAGAATCAGCTCAAAGAGTATCAGGGCGACTTACAGGAACTGCTTGAGAAGCTCAAAGAGGGACAGTTTGGAGATCTGGATCAATTACAGATTGAACCGTCTGACGAAGATATCGATCCTGAATCTTTGCTGTTGTTTCTGGATGAGAACTGTCCAGACGGCGACTGCGAGCAGGGGATTCAGCTTTGGCTTCAGCAAGGTCGCCGCGGCGGCCGCGGGGGGCAAAGTCATGGCGACGCTCCGCCGACCCCGCTTCAGTTTGACGATAACCCGCCGGACGACAATCCGGATTTTGATAAATTCAAGCCGGAGCAGCTGCCGACTCACGTAACGCGTCAGGCGGTTGAGCAAAGTCAGTTACGGGGCGTTACTCTTGGAGACGCTTCAAAAGAGCAGCTGGATTCCACAGATGAGCTGCAGGGCAAAGTTATTGACCCGAATGAACAAGACGGCGGGATTGGACGAACTCAAAAGGTGTATCCGATGCATCGCAGATCGGTTGAGGGTTACTTTGATTCAGGCATTGCTCCCCGGGGCGCTCATCGACCGTAACTTGCGGCTGCGGAAAGTTGGACAATCGCCCAGCTTCGCAGTCCCAGTATAAACGGTTGTGAGCGTCGATTCTCATTTGCCACGTTCCATGAAGACGGCGCCAGTCATCGTTTCCAATTGGAACGTATAATTCCATTTGAGGAAAAAATAACTTCTGAACTTTGAAAACGTTTGTCTGATAGTACTCTGCAGCGCCGAAGCCGTTTGTCCATGGAAAACGGATTTCGCCTTTTGAATAAGGAATCGCCTTGAAATGAAACGGCCCTTCAAGATTGAATTCCAATGAACAGAATCGGCGTCTGTCAAGAAAGGATTCGATGACGTTTGACGGAATTATCGTCTGACAGATTTTTTGTGCCCGAGAAATAAAGTCGTCCCATGTTTCGTCAAGCCGCTGTTGGACGATGCGGCGCTGCGACGTCTGTAAATTTGCCGTCAGACGGTTGAGTTCTTCCAGGGAATGAACCAATTTCAAATCACCGCTCTGAATGTCTTTTCGGCAGACGAAAAAGTTTTCCATGCAGTAGTCCGATCATGTAGGTTTCAAAAAACTTGACGAATATGGTTTATATACATCATGCGTTTAATTTGAAATATTGTTTGAAAAATGGTGAACCATATAATCAATTTTTGATTCTCATAGCGAAAGTATACACCATCGATAAGCTTTTATGCGTATTCGTTATGCGTCAAATGACAAATGATGTCAGTATAAAAAGCGTTTGACAAAAAGCGTCATTTACTGGTTTTCATCCGTAAAAAAGGAATAGCCATAATATTGAACGTTTTTTTACTCAAAGAGAGTAAGAAACATTGAAAATCTTCTTGTCAAAACACGAAAAAAAGATTACAATAATAATAGGGACGGTTTATAAAGATATATTCGAGAAATAGACCCGAGAATTGAACTGAAATCCAAAAAACGATTATGGAATCCCAATACCTGATTTTTGGCTGTAAAGGACAGCTGGGCGACGAATTTATGCGGCGTCTGGGCGCCTCCGCCAGAGGGTTTGATTTGCCCGACGGCGATATTACCAACGCGCTGGAACTTTCCGACCTGTTTGAAGCGCTCAAACCCCGTGGCGTTATCAACGCGGCTGCGTATACAAAAGTTGACGCAGCGGAAGAACAGCCTGCGATTTGTCGGAAGATAAACGCCTTTGGTCCGGGAAATTTGGCTCGGCTGTGCCGTCAGTACGATATTCCGCTGGTTCATTTTTCGACGGATTATGTCTTTTGCGGAACTCAAAAGCGGGAACCGCTCAAAGAGACAGACCCGGTTTTCCCGGAAGGCGTCTATGCGAAAACCAAATATGAAGGCGAGCAGAAGGCGGCGGAATGTCCAAAGCATTTGATTCTCCGGACGTGCGGGTTGTACGGCAAGCTGGGAGAGAACACGCCGGGCAACTTCGTCGAAACGATGAAACGCCTGGGCGCGTCCGGGCGACCGCTGAAAATCGTTGCCGATCAGCATTGCACGCCAACGTATATTCCTCATTTGGTAACGGCTGCGTTGTTTTTACTGGAAAGCGGTAAGTGGGGGCTGTATCACGTCGTCAATTCCGGCGCAACAACCTGGTACGATTTTGCAATGGAGATTTTCCGGCTGGAAGGGCTGACCGTTCATGCCGACGCGATTACAACCGAGGAATGGAACGCCCCGTCGCCGCGTCCGCTGTACAGCGTTTTGGATACGTCCAAATATCACGCAACCGGCGCGCCTGCCATGCCGTCCTGGCAAGACGCGTTAGCAGAGTACCTGGGAAAGAATCAAAAATAGACTTACAATCGTAACATAAAATTCAAAGCTGAACAATGTTTCCTTTTTCCGCCCGAATACTTGTCGAAAGCGTTTCCAGCCTGACGCCGGAATTCTTATCCGACAACGGGATTAAAAACCTGTTGCTGGACGTCGACTGTACGCTCAAGCGCTATTCCCAAACGGAATTGGAGCCGTTTAGCGCTCAATGGCTGGAACAGATGCGCCAATCGGGCGTTGGGCTTTGTCTGGTTTCCAACGGCAAGCCGGGCAGAATTGGCGCGTTTGCCGAAAAACATCAATTGCCGTTTTGCGCTCTGGCTCTCAAGCCGCTTCCGTTTGGATTGCTTCGAGCTGTGAAAGAGCAAAATTGGGACAAACGTCAAACCGCAATGGTTGGCGACCAGATTTACGCCGATATTATGGCGGCAAACCTGGCGGGGATCGTTTCGATTCTGGTTGATCCAATACATCCGGAAGAAGAGCCGTGGTTTACCCGGCTCAAGCGTCCGTTTGAATTCCCGTTTCGGAGGCGGACGAAATGAAATCAAAATATATCCTGCTGATTATTCTGCTGACGGGCTTGGCGGTTCGAATTCCGTTTTTGTTCCTGACCTGGAACGCGCCGCTGCAAATTGTTGACGAACA
>CACXSS010000055.1 GCA_902770245.1 uncultured Planctomycetota bacterium
CGGTAAAAATCAGCTTTAATAGGATATTGCTATGGAACGACCATTATTAACAGACGATCTTGTTTTTAGCTACACGATGGGGAGTGAAGGGTCTGAACCGGCGCTGAAGTCCTTTATTGACGCCGTTCAGGTCGACGCGGGGCGACCGCGCACCAAAGACATCAAAATCGTTAGCCCTTTTATGCTTGCGGATTTCGTCAATGGGAAAAAGTCCATCCTGGATATAAAAGCATTGGGAGAAGACGGGCGATATTTCAATATCGAAATCCAGACAGCGAACCAAAAAGGGTTTAATAATCGTATATTATATTACTGGAGCGGATTGTACCATGAACAGTTAGAACAGGGAGAAGAATACGAAAAGCTTTCTCCTGTGATTTCTATTGTGGTCGCCCGATTTAACCTGTTTCCAGCAAACCCTCGTTTGCATAATGTGTTTACGCTGTCTGCGGAAAATCAGCACGATTGCGTTTTCTCCGATCAGATTCAGATTCATTCCATCGAACTGACGCAGGAGAAAATCGGTCAGCTTCCCCAGATTCATGAAGAGCTGAAAAACTGGCTCGATTTTTTATCCAACGGACATAAAAAAACAAAAGAGGAAATGACCATGTTGACTCAAACCAATAGCGGTTTAGCTGTAGCTGCCGACCGATACGAACGTCTGTGCCGAAATGCTCAATTGCGAGAAATGGCTATTGATCACGAAAAGAAAGAACGCGATCTGAAGGGAAAGCTCAGTTTCGCCCGAGAAGAAGGCATTCAGCTTGGTCTTGAACAGGGACTTCAGCAGGGACTTCAGCAGGGACTTGAACAGGGAATTCAGCAAGGACTTGAAAAAGGACTTGAACAGGGCGCTGTTCTTTCCATGCGGAAAGCGATTGTTAACTTATTAACCCATCGATTTCCTGATCAAGACGTCGTTTCTGTAAACTCGGTTTTGGAACAGGTCGCTGATGAACAGAAACTGAATACTCTGTTTTCTGGCGCTATGGACTGTTCATCTATTGAAGATTTTCTGAACCAGATTAAATAGAACGCTAAATTTTGAAAAGTTAATTTAATGACGATGTAGACTGTCATGCAAAAAGGGGATAAGATGATTATCCCCTTTTTTATTATAGAACGATGTAAATGAAAATCAAACGCAAAGCGTTACGCGATTACCAGCCCATAACCATGTTGGATTCGATAATTTTGCGCGCTTTTTCCAGGTCGACGCCGGTTTCCTGCATGTACAGGCGAATGGCGTGAACTTTGTCTCCGGACGCTTTGGCAAGACACTCGCGAGCGGTGTTGTTCGGATCCATGCGGGTGTTAAGCAACCCCAGAGCCGCTTTGGAAATAACCCACAAATCGCGCGGACGGCGGCTGCAGCGCAACGCCTCTTCATCCGGATAATGCTCTTTCATGAGAGCTTTTGCTTCGTCTTCCGTTTGTGCCCACGCGATGAGGATGTGTCCTTCTGTTTCGATTTCAAATAATGCCATGAACTCCTCCAATATTATGGTAAAGTATGGTGAAAGGACGCTCTGACGAAATCGTTTCGCCAGCGCTGTCCATGAAATTTCATCTATCCAACTATTGTTTATTATACCATAATGGAAATTAAATGGTAGCGCTAGGGAACAAAAAGAGGAAAAATTTTTCCGCCGTTCTCCGTAAGAGTGATAGGAACGCAGGGAATAGAGAATAGGAAGTATGTAATGTTTAGGTGAAATACGATAATTGCGCCATTGCCGTTTGCTTTTCAACGACATACGAAACTATAAAACAAAATCCGGGAACCGAAGCTCCCGGATTATCTATAGTTTCTGAATTATCAGAACGGATGTTTTATCAGACAACGCCGTGCGCCAGCATGGAGTCGGCGACTTTGACGAAACCGGCGATGTTCGCGCCAGCCATGAGGTTGCCCTTCTGTCCATAGGCTTCCGCGGCGGCGGTGCATTGATCGTAAATGCTGTTCATGATTCCGTGCAGTTTGGAATCGACTTCGTCGAACGACCAGTGCAGTCTCATGGAGTTCTGGGACATTTCCAAAGCGGAGGTGGCAACGCCGCCGGCGTTGGCAGCCTTGGCGGGACCGAACGGAATGCCGGCGTCCAGGAAGGTGGAAATGGCTTCCGGCGTGGAGGGCATGTTGGCGCCTTCAGCAACGAATTTCGCTCCGTTGGCAACGAGAGCCTTGGCGGATTCTTCGTCGATTTCGTTTTGAGTAGCGCACGGCAGAGCGACGTCGGCTGGAACCGTCCAGATTCCCTTGCAGCCTTCGACGTAAGAGGCTTCCGGATGAACGTCGACGTATTCCTTGATTCGTCCGCGGCGAACTTCCTTGATTTCCTTGATGGCGTCGAGGTCAATGCCGTTTTCGTCAACGATGTATCCGTTGGAGTCGGACATGGCGACGACTTTTCCGCCCAGCGAGGTCGCTTTCTGGTTGGCGTAAATGGCAACATTGCCGGAACCGGAGACGATAACGCGCTTTCCGTTCCAGTCCGTTCCTGCGTCTTGAAGCATACGGGTGGCGTAGTAAACCAGACCGAAACCGGTGGCTTCTTTACGAGCCAGCGATCCGCCCCACTGCAAGCCTTTGCCGGTCAGAACGCCGGTGAACGTGTTGGTAAGGCGTTTGTACTGTCCGAACATGTAACCGATTTCTCGGGCGCCGGTGCCGATGTCGCCAGCGGGAACGTCGGTGTCAGGACCGATGTGACGGAACAGTTCCGTCATGAAGGACTGGCAGAAGGACATGACTTCGCGATCAGACTTGCCTTTCGGGTCAAAGTCGGAACCGCCTTTGCCGCCGCCGATGGGGGTCGTGGTCAGAGCGTTTTTGAAGATCTGTTCGAATCCCAGGAACTTGATAATTCCGAGGTAAACGGACGGGTGAAGACGAATGCCGCCTTTGTACGGACCGATGGCGGAATTGAACTGAACGCGGAAACCGCGGTTGATCTGGACTTCGCCTTTGTCGTCAACCCACGGAACGCGGAAGATAACCTGACGTTCCGGTTCAACCAGACGTTCGACGATCTTTTCTTTGATCAGTTCCGGGCGTTTGTCCAAAACCGGGGCGACGCACATCAAAACTTCTTTGACGGCCTGATGAAATTCGGGTTCTCCCGGGTTGCGGGCGATTACTTTTGCCAATACGTCATCTGAATACTGCGACATGAAAATTACCTTTCGTAAAAATAAAGTGATAAACAACAAATCGTCTTTGGGTTCAAAGACGGTTTTAGGCATTTAAATGCGTTTCCAAACGAAACAGCCACAATTGTACCCCAGAGGGAAATTTTTTCAATGGTTTTCTCCCCGAAATCGATAAAAATCGACTCATTTCTTCCGGCAATTTTGCCGGAACGGATTTTTTAGAAAAAAACGCAAAAAAGTCCCTTGCAAAATGAGACTTCATCCGTAATAATTGTTAAAGTAAGTTAAATTCCAATTCCTTTTTTGATCTTCAAGGAGAAAAAACTATGCGTCAAAGAGTTTTCCATTGTTTGTTTGCTCTGGCTGCCGTTCTGGCGACCTTTACAGCGTTCGCCCAGGACGCGGCGCCTAAGCCGGAATCTGAACCGGCTGAAAAACCCGCCGCCGAGAAAAAAGAAACGCCTCGGGCGGAAGTCGTCTTCGTTCTCGATTCCACCGGGTCTATGTCCGGTCTGATTGAAGGCGCGAAGCAGAAAATCTGGTCGATTGCCAATTCGATTATCTCGCAGGATCCCGCTCCGGAAATCAAAATCGGGTTGATTTCCTATCGCGACCGGGGCGACGAATACGTTACTCAAATCATGGACTTGACCGACGACATCGACGCTGTCTACGCCAAATTGCAGTCCTTTAGAGCGGCAGGCGGCGGCGACGCGCCGGAGTCCGTCAACCAGGCGCTCAACGAAGCCGTTACAAAGATGTCGTGGTCGCCGGCTGACCAGAACGTCTACCGGGTTATTTTCCTCGTCGGGGATTGCCCGCCTCACATGGACTATCAAGACGACGTCAAGTATCCGGAAACGTGCAAACTCGCCATGGAAAAGTTCATTATTATCAACACGGTTCAGTGCGGGAACGATTATTCAACTACGCCCATCTGGCAGGACATCGCCAAGAAGAGCGAAGGGCAGTTTGTTCAAATCGCCCAGACCGGCGGCATGATTGTAATTCGCACGCCGTACGACGACGAAATTGCACAGCTGACCAAGGAACTTTCTTCAACGGTTATTCCGTACGGATCAATGGAAACGCAAGCCGCCGTTCTCGGAAAGCTTCGACGAGCGGAAAGCGCAGACGCCATGCTCAACGCCTCTCGCGCCGCGTTCAATGTTAAATCCAAAGGACGCGCCGTTCAGGGCAAAGGCGACCTCGTTCAGTCGCTGGCGGATAAAGACATGACTCTGGAAGCTGTCGAAGAAGAATTTCTCCCGGAAGACATGAAGAATCTTTCCAAGGAAGATCTTGAAAAGGCCGTCAAAGAAAAGACCGCCAAGCGAGCGGAATTGAACGCGAAGATTCTTGACCTGTCGAAAAAACGCGATACGTGGCTGGCGGAAAACGCCAAGAAAGTTGCTGCGGAACGCAAAGCGCGCATTGCCGCCGACAGAGCTGCTGGAGCTAAATATAGCAGACGTCTGGCTGCGCCGAGAATGGAAGCGTTAGGAGCGGCGCGAATTGAGGCTGAGATGGCAGTTCCAGCCGCTGCAGCTCCTGCAATGGAGAAGTTTGAAATGGACGCTGTCCCTGCGGCTGAAATGGCGGCTCCCGCTATGGCGCCCGCTATGGAGCCTGCTCTCGAAGAAGATTCCGCGTCCTTTGACGATTCCGTCTCCGATATTATCTCTAATCAGATGAAGAAGAAGGAGAAATAGTTAATGAGTAATTAGTAATGAGTAATTAGTAATTACGCAAGCGCTGCTCTCGGTTTTAATCGTAATAAAAAAGACCGTCAATGCCTTTGAATTCGGGCTTTTGGCGGTCTTTTTATTGAAATACAACTCTTATATAATGCTCTCACGATTGTCATTGCTATGCCCGGGAACTAACGTTCCCGGCTCGCCGATCGCTTCGCGTCAATTACAAATTACTAATCACTAATTACTAATTCTCCAACTGTTGCTTTGCCGCCGTGAGCGTATTCTGTAACAGCATGGCGATTGTCAGCGGACCGACGCCGCCGGGAACCGGGGTGATGGCAGACGCTTTGTCTTTGACCGCTTCAAAGTCGACGTCGCCGACAAGACCGCTTTCCGTTCGGTTGATTCCAACGTCAATGACAACCGCGCCATCGCCAACCATGTCGGCGGTAACGAACTTGGGCTTTCCAATAGCGACAATAAGAATCTCTGCCGCGCGGGTTACGTCTGCCAGATTGCTCGTTCTGCTGTGACAGACCGTAACGGTGGCGTCTACTCCCTTTTGCATCAGCAAAGCAGCCATCGGTTTGCCGACGATATCGCTTCTGCCCAGTACGACAGCGTTTTTCCCTTTGGTTTCGATGTTGTTTCGACGAATCAGCTCCATAATTCCCGCGGGCGTGCAGGGCAGGAATCGGGGACGCCCCTGAAGAATCCGCCCGACGTTTTCCGGGTGAAACGCGTCGACGTCTTTATCGGGCGAGATGCGATCCAGAATCGCCGTTTCGTTGAGTCCTTTGGGCAGCGGCAGCTGGCAGAGAATGCCGGATATTTCCGGGTCTGCGTTGAGCTGGTCGATAAGCGCTTCCAGTTCTTCCTGAGTCGTTTCGGCGGGAAGTTTATGCAAGACGCTTTTAATTCCCGCTTTTTGACACGCGATTTCCTTGTTGCGAACGTAGACCTGGCTTGCCGGGTCGTCGCCAACGAGAATCGCCGCCAGACACGGAGTAACGCCGGTTTGCTGAATAAACTGCGCTGTTTCCTGCGCCGTTTCTGAACGAAGGGTTGCCGCAAGGGCTTTGCCGTCTAATATCATGAGTGGTAAGTGGTTAGTAGTAAGTGGTAAGTATAATACGGAATGGAGCAATAGTCAAAATTTACTACTGCCTCCGTGGGTTAAAACCCACGGCTACTGATATTGAACCGCTACGCGGTTCTAGCGGAAGCGCTTCGCGCCTATTGTCTACTGCCTATTGCCTAATTATGCGAAAATAACCGCGCGGCGAGCTGTCGATTTGTTGTAACTTTGAATTGTCTTTACAACGCTGTCTTCTTTCCATTGGATGTTGCGCTGCTGAAGGAATTCCTTGCATTCGTCTGAAAGGACAGCCCCGGATTTGGAGCCGACAAACAGACATTCCACGCCGCCGGCAATGACGCTGGCAATGTCGCCCGGCTCCGGCGCAGCAGACAACTTCCAGGATTTCTCTTTTCCGTCAGGACGAATATAGAACGGGTCTGACCACGTCTTCTTTTTCCCTTCAATGGAGCCGTCTGAGTTCAATTTCAGTTCCGGGTATTCCGGGAGAAGGTTAAACGCAGCGTCGAAAGGAGAACGCCCAACGTCTGTTCTGGCAAGAGCGAGCGCGCCGAAAACGACAGCGTCGTCGCCGAGGCTGGAATAGACGACTTCCCGCTTTCTCTTTGACGCGATAAGATGATCGTCTTCGATTTCCTTTTGAATAATCGGCATGAGGAACCAGCCGCAGGCTTCCATCAGCCCTCCGCCGAGAATAATCGTTTCCGGGTCAATAAGGTGTCGAACCGACCGGCAGACGCGGCCGATAACGACAGCCGCCTTTGTAACGATTCGCGTTACCAGCTCGTCTTTGCTTTTTAACGCCGTGTTGAGCATTCCGGATTTAATCAGACCGTCTTTTTGCGCCATCAGGTCGGAAATGACCGACGTTTCCCCTTTAGCTAATGCGGCGCGAATGTCGCGTTCGATAGCCAGTCGCCCGGCGATGGCTTCAAAGCAGCCGTGATTTCCGCAGCCGCATTCCGGTCCGTCGTCTAAAACGTGCATGTGACCAATTTCGCCAGCCGCGTCGCACGCGCCGGGAAGAAGATGGCCATCGATAACGATTCCGCTGCCGATTCCCGTTCCGACGCAGATGCTGATAATCGATTTGGAACCGTGTCCGGAACCAACCCAGGATTCTCCCAATGCGCCGAGGTTGCCGTCGTTGCCGATTGAGACGGGAACGCCGAGTTTCTTTTCCAGAATCGACTTGAGCTTGACGCCGCCCAGGTTCATGTTAGGCGTTCCGACAACGTTGCCCATCGGGTCGACAACGCCCGGCACAGCAATGCCGACAGCGGTGAGGTCTTTGAGGCTCTTCTCCTCTTCTGCCAACGCTTTGGCGACTGCAGAGACGATTGCTTTAATCGTATCGTCCGGCGTTCCGTTGCGGGGAGTCGCTTCTCGAGCCGACGCGACGACTACGCCGCATTCTTTGCACAGCGACGCCTGAATCTTGGTGCCGCCAACGTCTATGCCGATGTACCAGTTGTTTTTTTGTTTAGCCATGTGAAGTGGTAAGTGGTTAATGGTTAAATAAATGGATTGAAAGGCGGTAACGAAGCGACCAACGGGAGCGCAGTTACGCAGTTCACCGAAGGTGAACCTTTTTGTTCGCCTGACGGCGAATGCGTAATTCCGCCCGACAAGGTCGGTTCCTGATTGGAAGTGGAGAGCGCCAAAATCAGCTTGTTCGGAGGCAAAACCTCGTCCTTCTGCCCGTGCGGCACGCACCGCTAACGCTCACTCCATTACCGCCTTCCATTATTAATCTCTTTTCCCAGCGTTTGCCGCAGCGCGCTTTTGAACGGCTTTGACTCTGTCTGAAACCTCTTTCCAGCCGCGAACGTTGTTTTTCTTTGCCCAGCTGGAATAGTTGCGGAAGAGTTCCTGAGCGACGGAGCCGTAATCGCCAACAAGGTTGTTCGATTCCGCACGGTCAGTTTCCATGTCGTACAGTTCCCATACTCGCTGATCTTCCCCAGCGGGATTGTACTGAGCGACCAGCTTCCATTTCCCGGAACGGATGGCAATATTGCCTTTATATTCCCAAAACAGCGGGGGATGTTCTTTGGTTTTCATTTGGAATACGCCTTTGAGGCTCATGCCGGGCAACGGCGGAGTTTTATATCCATTGACTTGTGGCGGATAGGAGACTTCGATAATATCCAAAATAGTTGGAACGATGTCTGTAACGTGAGCGACCTGATGGGTAACGCGTCCGGGAGTAACCATTTTCGGATAGGCGATAATGCACGGCGACGCCAGGCTGCCTTCGTATGTGTCTTCTGCATAGCCGCGGTATGGCGTGTTGCTGACGTTTGCCCACGGGACGCCGTAAGACTGATACGTTTGTTCCGTTCCAGGCGGAATGCGCGGATTGTTACCCGACAAAACCGGCAGCCCTGATCTTGTTTTGGGAGACATGTACTGAGACCCTTTGAACCCTTCCGGCAATTCCGTCGCGTTTGCTCCAGACGACGAAATGAAAATAATCAGCGTATCAGACCCTTTGCTGGCCATCTGAACGGATTTCAGAATTTCGCCGACGGCTCTGTCCATCGCCTCAACCTGAGCGGCATAGACGTCCATGCGGAGCGACTGCCAGCGAGCGTACGGCCCCATCTTTCCCCAGTCTGGAACGTCTTTATCGCGAGGGGTGAGTTTAGTCGCCGGATTAATGGTGTGCATGGCAAGCATGCGCTGGTAGCGTTCTTTGCGAACCTGATCCCAGCCAATTGTATAGCGTCCGCTGAGGCTTCGCAGTTCTGAAGTTGGAATTTGAAGCGGCATGTAAGGACCCGGCAAACTGACGTACAGGAAAAACGGTTTGCCCGATTTGGACGCTTCGCTGAGAAAATCTCCCGCATATCGGGCAACGGCGTCCATATAATAATACCCTTGTCCTTGAGCAGGGAAGGTTTTATCTCCCATTTTAAGGGTAGCGGGATTAAATTGATTATCAGACAGAGAAGTTGTGCCGTAGAAGAAATCAAATCCGCGGTTTATGGGCCAATTAAAAGCCTGACCGCCTTTGTTGTCGTGATCGATGCAAAGCCCCCATCGTCCAACCATCATGGTTTGATAACCCGCCTTGGATTTGAGAATTTCCGCAAGCGTGGGGGTGTCGATATTAATCGTGCCGCGATAGCCGGGCAAACCAAGGTTGACCAGCTTGTATCCCAGCCCAGCGTTGTGCGGATATTGCCCTGTCATCAGCGACGCCCGCGTTGACGTGGCGGAACCGCTGTTGTAGAACTGAGTAAATCGAACGCCTTGAGAAGCGATTTTATCGATAGCTGGCGTTTTAATTTCCGAGCCGTAACAGCCCAGGTCGGAAATGCCCAACGCGTCGGCGCAGAATATTACAATGTTGGGATGACCCTTTGTTCCGCTCTGATAAGTCAAAGGACGGTTGACGGTTTGTCCCAGGGAAATGTGCGTTCCCAGAACAATAACTGCCAAAAGCAATAAAGCGGTTCGACTCTTCATGGTTATGACTCCGTTGAGTAATCTTGCAGCGTTCTTATATCGATTTCTTCTATTATAATCTAAAATGAAAAAACTTTCCAGAGGGGGCGGGACGGGAATTGCTAATGAATGATGAGCGTAAGGCGATTGTCTCAGTTTTAATGTTGAGGATGGGATGAAGCCTCATTCTTTATTCTTTATCTCTTTACTATTATTCGTGGTTTATGTCTTTTCTCAAATTTTATTTGACATTTTTTCTGCCGCATATTGATTTTTTCTTTAAAATGTGCATAATAGAATTATCTTGAGCGTCAATGCAGACGGGGTAACAGCTCCGTTGAACGCTCAAAATGTATCATTTAAGACGTTTTTTTGCGGCACGTAATATTGAAATACCATGGGAATTCGTTTTTATTGTCCAAACGGTCATAAACTTCACGTTAAAGAATTTCAGGCAGGTCACCGAGGCGTTTGCCCCTATTGCGGCGTAGACGTCGACATCCCTCTGACCAGCACGCGCGAGTCAAGCAAGGGGAAAGAGTCCAGCAAAGGGAAATCCACGCCTAAACATGAGGATGCGGAAGGCGTCAACCTCAATGCCATTGCTCCTAACGCCGCGCCGGACGCTGTCAGCTCCGCCAGTTTTACTTCTGCCAGACAAGACCGGGAGATTGAGCTGTCCACTCCGCGCGAACAGCCTGTCGTTGCTCCTGAACCGACCTATCAGACCAAACCCAAGACCGATCCATTTGCAGAGGCGCCGACCGCTCTGTGGTACGTCCGACCGTCAACTGGAGGTCAGTACGGACCGGCGACGGCAGAGATTATGAAATCCTGGCTGGACGAAGGGCGCATTAACGAAAGTTCGTACGTCTGGCGAGAAGGCTGGGAAGACTGGAAAAACGCTGCGGACGTCTTTGAACAGATTACGCCTAATAAAATTGATCTGCATTTGTCCGGCGTAATTAACAAACAAAAGCTCAAAACGGAATCCGCTTCCAAACATCATAACGCCGCAGAACAGCCAGCCAGCCCTGCGTCTGTAATAAACGATTTGCGAGAGCAAAAGGCGTCCGTTTCCGCTAACGACGTTCCCGCGGTTCCGTCTTCAAAGTCGTTTTGGAAAGACTATAAACTCCTTGCCATTATTGGCGAAGGACTTGTTATTATCGGTTTGATTATTGCGTTAATTTTGAAGTAACTCAACCTCCTGCCCATTATCCTGCCATGAAACTGTCCATTGTCATTCCCGTTTTGAACGAAGAAGAAAGCCTCGAAAAGCTGTTACAGGAAATTTCCGAAGTCGCCCAGGCAAACGATTACAACGATTTGGAAATCATCTTTATCGACGACGGCTCGACGGATACGTCGTGGTCTGTTATCGAGAAAATGGCGAAGGAAGACAGCCGCGTTCATGGGATTCGGTTCCGACGCAATTTCGGGAAAGCGGCGGCTCTTCAGGCGGGATTCTGCGAAGCCGCCGGCGACATCGTCATTACCATGGATGCCGACCTCCAGGACGACCCGCACGAAATCCCTAACTTTCTGGCGAAGCTGGACGAGGGGTTCGACTGCGTCAGCGGCTGGAAAAAGGTTCGGCACGACCCATGGCACAAGGTTTATCCGTCTCGCGTGTTCAACGCCATGGTCAGCAACCTGACAGGCGTCGTTCTTCACGACCACAACTGCGGCATGAAAGCCTATCGGCGCAGCATCTTTGACGAAATCGTCCTTTATGGAGAAATGCACCGATTCGTGCCGGTTCTGGCGGGTTCTCGAGGATACAAAGTCAGCGAGATTGTCATCAACCATCGCGCCAGAGAGTTCGGGAAGTCGAAGTACGGATTTACTCGAATTTTCAAGGGCTTTATGGACTTGCTGACGGTTAAATTTGTAACGTCTTACGGTCAGCGCCCCTTGCACGTGCTGGGCAACATCGGCATGGGCGCGTTCTGTCTGGGCGGGCTGGGCGTGTTCGTCATGGCTTTGCTGTGCATTTTAACCCGCTTGAGCGACAAGATTGCCAACTATTGCGGCGGCGTTTTCCACATTTCAGACCACTCTGCGTTTGTCCTGTTCTCTGCATTGTTTATTATCGTTGGAGCGCAGTTCCTCTGCGTCGGCTTGCTGGCTGAACTTCTCACTGCGTTCAACCAAAAACCGGGAACGAATTACAGCATCAAAGAAAGAGTTTGAGTTGAACTCAAAATATCTTTGAGTGAGGAGTGAGAAGTAAGGAGTTCGCTAAGCGCTCCTCAACGGTTGTGTAAACTCTAATCGCACTCGGATCGCCTGACGTTTGCGCCAGCTCTTCACTCCTCATTCCTAACTCCGGGTGCGATAAATCTTGGGATGTGAAAATAGATAGTTTTTATTTTTGAACGCAGAGTGCGCAGACTCCTCGCAGAGAGCGCAGACGGACTGGGAATGTGGCGACGACGCTAACTACGTTAGCTACGCCACGATTCCCGTCCGATTTATTTAAAATATTATTTAAAATCGCAAACGGACATCGTGTCATAGCCCGAGAATCGGGCGTAGATGACACATGGACGCTTGCTTCTGCGTATTCTGCGAGTATTCTGCGGTTTCTGCGTTCTCTTTCCTTTTTCATGATTTCATGCCCCCCAAATTTGAACGCATTCCTAACTCCTAACTAATCCCCGCCCCCCTTCCCATTTTTTTACAAAAGGGTAGAATAACTTTTAAGTTGAGAGTTTATGAAAGGCGGTAACGGAGCGACCAGCGGGAGCGTAGCTACGCTTTAGCCGACAGGCGATCCCTCTGAGTTAATGGCGAGAAGCGAGAAGTCGTTTTGCGTCAACTCCTCACTCCTCACTCCTCACTCCTCACTTCTAACTAATTACACATTTGATACATTTTTTAAAGAAAGAAGTATTATTATGCCTAGTTGCGTATTAGCCTATTCCGGCGGATTGGACACCTCCGTTTTGGTTGGGTGGTTGATCGAAGAAGGTTATGAAGTTCACGCTGTCTACGTTGATTTGGGACAGCCGTGCGAAGACCGTCAGGCGTTGATTGACAAAGCGTTGAAAATCGGCGCGAAAACCGCTCGCATTATCGACGTCAAAGAAGAATGCGCTCGTGATTTCGCCGTTCCGATGATTCAATGGCAGGCGAAATACGAAGGCATTTATCTGCTGGGAACGTCGATCGCCCGTCCAATCATTTCCAAAAAATGTCTGGAAGTGGCGAAGGAAGTCGGCGCGACTGTTTTCGTTCACGGCGCGACCGGAAAAGGCAACGACCAGTGCCGATTCCAGCTGGCGGCGGAAGCCCTTGACCCGACCGTTAAGATCATGGCTCCGTGGAGAATGGAAAAGTTCCGCAACCGGTTCCCCGGTCGTTCGGAAATGATTGCCTTCTGCGAAGAACGCAACATCCCGGTTAAGGCGTCCAAGTCCAAGCCGTATTCCAGCGACGAAAACTGCTTCCATATTTCTTACGAAGCCGGCAAGCTGGAAGACCTGTCGATCAACGGCGTTGAACTGGTCGACTTCGGCATGGGCGTTTCCCCGCAGGAAGCTCCCGACAAAGTCGAGAACATCGTAATCGGGTTTGAGGCGGGCGTTCCGGTTTCTCTCAACGGCGAAAAGCTGACGCCGTACGAGATGATTCATCACCTCAACATTATCGGCGGACGCAACGGCATCGGACGCATCGACATGATTGAAAACCGCTTTGTCGGCATGAAGTCCCGCGGCGTTTACGAGTCCCCCGGCATGACAATTCTCTACGACGCTCACCGTCAGATGGAATCGCTGTGCGTTGACCGCGACCTGACTCATCTGCGCGACCGTCTCGCTCCGGAAGTGGCGGAAATGATTTACTACGGATTCTGGTATCACGCCAAGATGGACGCACTGCTGGCGTTTATCAAGGACATGCAGAAACACGTTACCGGCGAAGTCGGCTTGCAGCTTTACAAGGGCAACATCATGATCAACAGCCGCAAGAGCCCGTACAGCTTGTACGACGAAGGCATCGCCACGATGGAAGGTTCAGACGCCTACAACCAGACGGACGCCGAAGGATTTATTCGCATCATGGGCTTGCCCGGTCGCGTTCAGGCGAAGGTTACACCTCGTATATAATTAGGAATTAGGAATTAGGAATTGGCGCAAAGCGCTACTCTTAATTTTTCCCCCCTTACTAAAGTTTTTTGGAAAGGGGAGTTTGAGGGGAAGAACCTTTTTTTCAAAAAAGGTTTTCCCCTCATATACTATAAACTTGAAAAAACTTCCCTAAAAAGGTCGACAGTTTGCTGGCGACCGAAAGTTTTTTCAAGTTAGGCGGCGTTTCGCCCGCTTTTTTCATCGCATAGAACGACAAAACCGTCATAACGCCAAAAAGACCAGTTTAGGTATTATGACGGTTTTTTATGCGTAAATCAAAGCGGCGTTCTAAAATATTGAAAAAATTTTTTAAAAATGCATTACAAATTCTGAATTTATATTATAATAGGGAATAAGGTAAATTATATAAATATCGTTCGCGGTTGAAATATACCCAAATTATCGATTGGAATATAAAATAATGAAACGCGCAATTACAAGTTTGCTGTTTTTGATTGGTTTGTCGTTTGTCGTTACGACATACGCCGAGGTTGTTACGTATTATAACACGTTTAACGTTGGGAAGAAGGAAGGTCAGTATCGTGTCGACAACGGCAGCGCTGTTTATGGAACCAGTTTGGCGCCGTTCTATTCCAATTTGCGGTATTATGAATCCGGCGACAGCAACCTTCGCTTTAACCTGGGGGAAGGATACATCAAGATGGCTAACGGCAGCGGAAAATTCGGTACGCTGCAGATGGACGCATCCAACTTTTTGTCGTCGGCGACAAATTACGATCTGACCCTTGGCGACCTCGTTTACGAATGTTACAACGCTTGTTCCTGGAACGGAGCCGGAGCTGGCGGCGCTCATAACGGCATTTCGATTAACAATAATCAAATGAGGTTTATTTACCATCCGGGCTATACGAACGGCGCATTTCGAATCGAAGGCGATTTTGGCTCTTGTAGTAACCAGAACATTGGTTTCACGCCTGCCCATAACAACGATTCCAATTTCACGATGATGAAGTTGACCATTCATCGAGACGACAACGCTGGCAATTACGTCTTTACAACGCAATTCGGTCAGGCAACCAGAACGAGCGAGGGCTGGAATACTACTGGATATACTTACAGCTATGTTCACACCTGCCCAATTACAACTATTGACGCCGCGGGTGGAATTAAATCCATTGGTCCTTACGGTTATCACAATAACGACGCCTGCGTTACCAATCTTCGTCTGGACGCTCCGTTTCCAGACGCTGCGGTTGCAGAGGCAAATTCTTATACTGCGGCTCAACAGTACGTCATTTCCAACGATCAGCCTACTCACTGGTACAAGTTTGACGACTCGTCAACCAACGTAATCAAAGATTACGGTTCCAGTCCCGTTAACGGAACAGCCAGAAACATTGATATGTCAGCCATTTCCGTCGCGCGGGGTACGGATCTGTCTATAAGTGCAGTTTCTTGATCATCTTGTCCAGGATGTCCTTG
>CACXSS010000056.1 GCA_902770245.1 uncultured Planctomycetota bacterium
CAACACCTGAACGTTTCTCGACTCGAAATCCGCGATGGCGTCGGAAAATTCGTGCAGTTCCGTCGGGCAGACGAACGAGAAATCCAGCGGATAGAAAAATAGAACAACGTATTTCCCCCGATAATCTTTCAGCGACACGGCGCCAAACGACTTATCCGGCATAATCGCCTGCGCGGTAAACTCCGGCGCAAGCTGCGTTATTAGACTGCTCATAAAAAATCTCCTGTTGATAAAATTGGAAATAATTTTGTACAACAGGAGAATTATAGGGGGACGGGGAAGATTGCGGCGAGCCGGGGTGCGTAAGCCCCCGGAAGAACCGCGTAGCGGTTAAATTTGTTTATAATTTTAGAAAATAGACAAATTGCGAATTCATTTGTACAATAAAGCGGGCGATACGCTCGCGAACCGAACTCAACCATGTGCAATAGAAGTCAAACCGGGGGCTTACGCACCCCGGCTCGCCGTTCATCCTGGTTATCATGTCCAGAAGAAAGGTGAATTCGTAACGTATCTGGATGAAAGAGAAATCGAATTTACTCTTTTGCGCCTTGCTCTTTGAGCCATTCAATGACTTCCTTATTATTGCTATTCATGGCAAACTTCAAGACAGAACCAATTTGACTTCTTGCATTAATGTCTGCGCCCTTGGAAACGAGCCATTTAACCGTTTCCAGATCGCAGCGGGAAGCGGCAATATGCAAGACGGTAATTTTGTGATTATCTGCTGCGCTGACGTCTGCGCCTTTTTCCACAAGCCATTTAACCAGTTCTGTATTCCCGGTTGATGCGGCAAAATGTAAAGGCGTCATTCCATCAATGTTTTTTACGTTGACGTCAAGCCCTTGTTCAACGAGCCATTTTACCATTTCCAGTTTGCCTCTGGCTGCGGCGCCAGTCAAAGCTGTACTGCCATGGGTTTCTGAATGGACGTCCGCGCCTTTTTCAACAAGGAGCTTAAGGAAATCCAAATCGCAGTTTCTTGCGGCGCTCAGGATTACATATTTGTCTTTTATAACATCGTCAGACGACTTGGACAAGAGATAAAGCGCCATTGCCTGATTTCTGTTTTGAATAGCTATCAGCAAGGGGGTTCGACCGGCAACTTCTTTTACGTTGACGTCTGCGCCTTTTTCCACAAGCCATTTTACCAGATCCAGATTGTCGCCTCGAACGGCATAATACAAGACCGACTCGCCAGTTCTGTTTCTGGCATTGAGATATGCGCCCTTTTTCACAAGCCATTTAACCAGTTCCAAATTACCGCTTGAGGCTGCAAAATGAAGAAGCGTGGTTTTTTCGTTAGTATCAGCGTTGACAAACAACCCCTTTTTGACAAGCCATTTGACCAAATCCAGATTACCGCTTATGGCGACAAAATGCAAAACTGTAAATCCACGGTCAGTTTTAGCGTCAATGTCAGCCCCCTGTTTTACAAGCCATTTGACCAACTCCTGATTACCGCTAAATGCGGCGCAATGCAATACCGTTTCGCCAAATCTGGTTTTCTCATTGACGTCCGCGCCCTGCGAGACAAGCTCTTGAACCAGTTTCAGATCGCCTCTTATTGCGGCATAGTGTAGCAAACTGGCGCCTTTAACAGCTTTGAATTTTAAATCATATTTCCCAGTGTGAAGCATTTGTTCAAAATGTTTAACAGCGAAATCTTCAAATATCGATTTAATCAGTTCTTGCTGATATGGATTCTCTGCGCCGTAACACAAACCGGCAAACGCCGTCAAACAGGCAAATAAAAAGCTCAAAATGAATGTACGGTTAATCATAATTCTACGTTGAAAGTAAGATGAAAACGAACGAAGAAAACAGCGTTTGCGCGAGGCAAACGATGGACGATATAATCATATTATAGTCGATTTCGGCAGTTTATGCAAGAGCGGTTAAATGTATACCAATAGAATAGTCGTTCAAATTTGGTTATATGATAGTTGTAAAAAGAACGCAGAAACCGCAGACTACTCGCAGAATACGCAGACGGGCTGGGAATGTGGCAACGATCGACAGAGTCGGTCCCCAATTGGTTAATTGATAAATCAATAATCGTTTGTGAATCATTCGATTTTGGAGGGGCAAAACGCTTTGAGAACGCTTCTGCCCCTCCGCGATGCTGCATATTCGCGTCAACCCGGAGAATTGTTAGAATGAATTAATGCTTGTAAATGTCAATCAGAGCCGGGGCGGGCTGACCGCTGCGGGTAAATCCGCCCATGCTGTAATGATTGAACCCGCTGTAACATTCCGGCTCCCAATAGAAAACGCCTTTGCAGGACGGAACGTTTGTCTTGATATAGTCAAACGCCGCCTTTAACGACGCGCCGTTGGCGGGCTTTTCGATTTGGGTAACGCCGATTTCACAAATCATCGTTTCCTTGGCAAACTCAGAGGCAAATGCGTTCATATTCTCAGCGCAGTTTTTATACTGCTTTTCCGAAATCCCGTTGACGTCCGGCGCCCAGTATTCGCCCTGGTTGACGTATTCCGGGTAGAGCGACAGCCCGAGAATGTCGAAGTTGAGCTTTTTCAAAATGGCGCGATGTTCCTTCCATAGCGGTCGTTGACCGTCTTCAAAATGCGTTATAATTTTGACCAGCGGGAATACTTCCCGGGCGGCGGAGGCGCATTTGTTATGAATGACAACGTAATTGTCGCCCATGGAGCCGTTGACGTCGGTCGATTTGCCTGTGGACGACGTAGTCATCATGCCCCCGCGGGTTTCGTTTCCAATTTGAACCCAGGCAACGTCAACGCCGGCGGCTTTGAGTCTTTCGAGCGTCAATTTGGTGAACGCCGCGGCGCGATCGCCCAAGTCGTCAACGGTTGCAGAATCGTCCCACGCCGCCGGTTTCTTTTGATGGGAAGGGTCAGCCCATGTATCGGAATAATGAAAGTCGATCATGATTTTCATGCCGGATTTTTGAGCGCGAGTCGATTTTGTTACAACGTCGTCGATATCGCAAAGCCCCCAGACGCCGCCATCCCTTGCTGACGGATTCACAAAGACGCGGAATCGGGCTGCGTTCATGCCAACGCTCGACAGGAGTTCAAAGCAATCCGACGCCTCGCCAGACGCGTTGACGAACGTTTTGCCCTGTTTTTCCATCGCCGTTACCCACGAAATATCGCCGCCGTAAGCAAAATCGACGTCTGTATGGGCAGGCGCAGAAACGCTCTTTTCAACGTTTTGCTGTCCCAAAAAAGATTCTGAACAGAAAACGGCAAAAATAAACGCTATGAAGATATCTCGATATTTCATCTGTTTGAAATTTATGGATTACGGAAAACTCAGGTTTTATACCAAGTATTATAATATTAGAATCTAAAATCGCAGTCAAGACGAGCGCGAACCAGCAGGACGAAACGTTCGCTTTTAATCAGAAACGTCTAAAAGAGTGAATTCAGGAAATGGAGTATCTCGTAAATATTACACTTCTGAAGTAGAATCAGCCATAATTTGAAAGCAAAAAACAAAAAGATTATAAAAAATACGCAGCATAGTAGAACGGAGGCAACGCGAGAATAAATCTTCTTTGCTAAAATTACCCCAATGGCAATCATCAAGGGCATAAAAAAGATCAGCAAAGACAAATAGATCGCGAGAGCTATCCATGATAAAAAATCCATAATTAAAACCTCGCGATCTGGTAAATGCTTGTTATTCGTTTAGACAAAGAGGAGCGCGAAGCGTCAACTTCTCACTCCTCACAACATTTCATATCCACGGGTTAACACCCGCGGTTCGCCTGTTATTTTCTTTTTCGCCAATAAAGCAAACCCGCCGCGCTGAGCGCCAGCAGCGCCCACGTCGACGGTTCCGGGACGCCGGAGCCGGGTTCGGGTTGCGGTCCAGGCGCAGCCAGAGAAACCAGATACAAGCCATCGGCTTTTCCGCTCAAGCCGAACAGATCCGTGTAATTCGACAGCCAAGAGGAATAATCGTCGCTGGCGAAGGAACCGTTTGCGACGAGTCTGTATTCTCCGCCGACGGTCGCCCAATTTTGCGGGTCGCCGTCGAAGTACAGAGCAATCATGTTGTCGCCAGCGGTAAACGTCTTGTCGTCGGAGACGGTTAAGAAGTCGTGATTGGCGTCAGCGTCTGCGCCGGGAAACGCTTCAAATTCAAAGAGAATCGTACCGCCGTCAATAAGAACGTTTCCGAGAACGTTTGTTTCTCCAACCGAGTTCCCCGGCGAGTAGAGAGCCCCGTCGCGGACGATCAAATCGCCTTCCAGATTGCCCTTGAAATGCAGTTCTCCCGCTTCGACGGTAAAGGCGCCGGTTGAGAACGAGTCAGCGTAATCTTCGTTATTGATCTTCAAAACGCCGTCGCCGTTTTTTGTAACAGAACCCGTGCCGAAAATCTTGTTGACGTTGGTAATTTCAACCGTTCGGGTCGCATCCTCGTCGACGAAATAGTTCAGCGTTCCGTTTTCGTCAATTTCAACTGTTCCTGTTCCCAGCGTTCCGTTTCCAGACAAGCGAATAACGCCTTCCTGAATGGTCGTGGGTCCGGAATACGTATTGGCAGCGGTGAACTCGAGAATTCCCGCGCCGGTTTTGGTAATCGGACCAGCCGTCTTAACGCCTGTATTAACGGTAATAGCGTCTGCAACAACGCCGGAAATAATCAGGTCGGACAGGTCGTCATTTTCAGAAACGCTGGCGCTGGTAATGTCAGCAACGTTAATTACAGACGCAACAGTTGCGACGTCGCTGCTTTTCGCGCCGAAAGCGTAGGTTGCGTTGGGCTGGTTCATGTCGGCGGCAAACACAACCGGCGCAGCGGCAACGGCGTCTCCGCTGCGAACGACGCTGACATTGTGCAGCTTGAACGCCTTCCAGGTCGAGTTGCCGTCTGTTGCATAAATCTGCGCGCCGTTCTTTACTGTCAGATCAAGAATAGCGTTGTAATACGGACCTTCGTTGGCGATCTTGCCGTTGTCCAAAACGACTTTAATGCCAGTGTCGTTATGAGCGTTTGTTAAAATGTCTTGGGCGTTAAGGGTCAAAAGCGCGCCGTTGTTGACGGTAATGGTTCGATTTTGCAATTTGCCCAGCGGAGAGGTTTTCGCGCTGCTGTTCCAGCCGCCGGTTACTTTAACTTCGCCGCCGCTGATGGTAAAGCCGCCGGTAAAAGAACTGGCGTTGCTGGACAACGTCAGCAAACCGGCTCCCGTCTTTTTGACAGTAGCGGTTCCGCCGTCTTGAGTTATCGCTCCGCTGATTGTTAACGGCGCAAATTCCGCAACGTCCAGCGTCAAGGTTTTGTTGCCGTAGGACTGAACGCCCACAGAAATCGTATTGACAACGTCTTTGGTCGTTCCGTCAACGTATTGCGTTCTGATGGTGGAATCATGCAGATAATTCGTTCGGCAGTACGTTCCAGAAGCGGAGCCGTTAATAGTCGATCCGTTTTTCATCGTTACGTTGTGAAGATACGAGTTGATGAATCCGGAGGCTTTAAACGTCAGCGTTCCATGATCCAGTGTGATTGGCGATTCGTTTGTTCCATGGGGAACAGATGTTGTCATGGTCGCGTTTTGGATAAAGAAGGGTTTGCCGTACAAAAGACCATGGGCAAAATGGTCGGCAGAACCCGTAAAATTAAACGTTGCGCCGTTGACAACGTCAATTCCTCCGACGTTGGTCATGGCGGTTTCGTTGGAAACGGTGTCCTGGAACGTCCAAGCTCCATTTCCCGTAACGATTATTTTGCTGATATTGCTCATTTTGCCGGCATACGTTGCGTTGCCTGTCGCGTTGATAGTCAGGACTTTGTTGCCGCCGTTGAACGTTCCGCTTCCTGAGAGGTTGTTGATCTGCTGATCGGCGGTCATGGTAATCGCGCCAGCGCTGGCAACGGAAGACGACGTTGCAATCGCGTTTGCCGCCGCCAGAGTCAGCGTGCCGGCTGTAACAGTCGTTGTACCGGTGTACGTATTGACGCCGGCAAGCGTCTGAGCGCCTGACCCGATTTTCTCAAACGACATTTCCCCTTGAAGCAAGCCGGAATAGGACGCTGTCGCGTTGTTGGCGCCGACGATGAGTTTACTGTCGCCGTTTCCGCTGATAACGCTCTGATAAGTTGTGTCTGCAGAAACCAGCCCGTTGACGGTTTCCGTATGCCCGTTGAGATACAGTTTGGAAATCTGCCCGCTGTAGCTGTTCATGACCAAATTGCCGACAGCGTCCGCCCCAGCGGTGTTGGCGTCCGGAATCTGCTCGTTAGCGTTGAGATAAAGGGTTCCAGCGTACGGCTGGGTTCCGCCGTTTTTGTACATTTCCGGATGCCCGAGCTGGGTGTTACCCTTGTAATTGTTGGCGCTGGGAGATGCGTTAAGATACGTTGGCGCCGCCGTTCCCGCTGCAACAATCAATCCGCCGTCGCCGGTAATTTGATTGTCAAAATACAGCGTTCCGTACGCTCCTGTTGGAGCGTGCGAACCGATAGCGGTATCGCCAAGGAGATTGACAACGCCTGTCAGGTGCGAAACAGAACTGTTCGTTCCCTGCAGACGAATCTTTCCAGTTCGTTCGCTGCCGTAGGAGATTCCGCTGATGTCGATATTGCAGTTGAGCGTTGCTCCTGCCGTAAGCCAAATCTGAGCGTTCGCCGCTGTAACAACGAGCGTATCGTCAGACGTCAGATCGCAATACGTCGTTCCTGCTGGCAGACCGCCAACGCCGGCTTCATTAGGCTTTACGCGCGTTGTGAGGGTATACGTATCCGCCGACGCCGCTGCGCTCAACAGCGCCGCAGCCAGAATCGCAATGCTGAAAGTATAAATCCACGAAATGGTCGAATGGTTTAACGATGCAGCTTTCATTTCAAATCGGATGGTATAAAAATAGGGGGTGATAATACTGTTAAAACGCTCATTGAGCAACAATTTATTAATACATTATAATCTATAATTACCATTTTGTCAACGATTTACTTATATAAAAAGAGAATAATAATTATTTCAAGGAATGCTGTAATAAAGAATTTTTACTTTTTTTTCAAAAATATGCTAAATAAAAGACGCGTTTGTTCGTATTACTAGATGTTTCAATTTTCAACGAATTTCAAAAATGAAATAAAGAGTCAAATTTAATTTCTCAGATGACAAAATTGTATTGGCGCTTTCTATGGAAAAGCGTTCTAGTGTATTTCTCTATTAACTTTTAAGGAGGTTTAACAACACGATGTCATCAAATCACGAAAATTCAGTTGAGAGTTTGAAACTGGCTGCGGAGCAGGGAGACGCATTGTCTCAAAACGCACTTGGCGATCGCTTTTTTAAAGGCGAAGGCGTTGCGCAAGACGCTGAAGAAGCTGTCAAATGGTACAGTTTGGCGGCGGTGCAGGGTTTTGCTGAAGCCCAATTCAACCTTGGCTATTGCTATGAAAATGGCGAAGGCGTTGAATGCAATATGTCCAAAGCGGTAAAATGGTATCGCGATGCAGCGGAACAGGGAAATCCCAAAGCGGAATTCAGCCTTGGATTGTGCTATCACTATGGCAGAAGCGTTGAACAAAACATGGAAGAAGCGTTTAAACTGTACCGCAAAGCAGCGGAACATGGAGAGCGCTATGCGCAGTTCAATCTTGGCGTTTGCTATTTTTTCGGAGTGGTCGTTGCGCACGATTCAGCAGAAGCGGTAAAATGGTATCGCAAATCCGCCGAACAGGGCTATGTTAATGCGCAGTACGAACTGGGCATGTGCTATAAAAGCGGCGAAGGCGTTGAAAAAGACGTTGAAGAAGGCAACAAATGGCTGCGGTTGGCGGCGGAACAGGGACATGTCAAAGCCCAATTCATTCTTTCGAATGTGAATGAAGTGGGGATGATTCATTTAAAGATATAATATTCTATCGCAAAGTGGGCGGGGCAAGGAGTAATCCTGCCTTGCCACACCGGAAAGATTTCTTTAATTCTTTTTCATTAACAGACGATTCGCCGGTCAATACACATCTAATTTTACCCACGTGTTAACACCCGCGGCTCGCTGGATTATTCGCCGCGCAATCGTCGTTTCCCCGGCGCGCTCTCTCTTTTTCCGTATTTTTCCTTTCTTTCCCTGTCGGAACTCTTGCAATTTATTTTTGATTTGGGTACAATCCTGTTTAGAAGACGACTGAACTTTCTTATACGATTTTGTCTTTCGCCTTTTTTTCCTCAATTTTCTATAAGGAGTCAGTAATAATGTGTGAATCATGTTGCAGTTCAAGCCATCACGACGGCGTAACGCGCCGTGATTTTTTGAAAACCGGTGCGACCGCGGCGGCGGTTGCGTCAACGACCATGTCCGGCGTCTTGAGCGCAGAAGACCTCAAAGACGTCAGCGAAGAGTTCAAGCCGCTGCCCAAATCTCCGGCGAACGTTACCGTTGCGTTTATGTATCCGCCGCGCGAGGTAGTCGACGCCGGCGAGTTTGAAGACAGCTGGGCTAAAAATAAATGGTCAACGTATCCGGGTCCGTACTACGAACCCGCCGAACGTGAAAAACAGTTTCGCGTCAAAGTCGAGGAAATCAACGCCAAACTGGGTATGAACATTACTTTCTATCCGACGTTTTATAAAAAAGCGGCGGCGGCTGAGTTTGTCGAAATAATGAAGCAAAACAAGCCGGACGCGGTGTTTATCTTCTGTTTCTGGAATACGATGCAGGACTGGATTCCCGACATGTGCAATAAAATGGGATTGCCGCTGATCGTCTACGTTCCCGTCGGCGGCAGCCATCAGCTTCCCAGACCGTCGCTTGCCAACAACCCCAATTTGCTCTTTATCCATTCCTTTGAGAACTGGTCGGCAATTGAGGGCGCGCTTCGTGCAGTCAACGCCCATAAAAAGCTGTCGCAAAGCCGAATGATTCGCGTTGGAGATTATCCCGAAGAAAAGATTACCGTCCCGTCCTGCTCCAATGTCAACCGTCTTAACGTCGAAATCGCGGCTGTGCCTGCGGAAATCTACAATACGATGTTCGATTCCGTTCCCGATTCCCCGGAATTGCTCGACATGGCAAAGGCGCTTAAAGCCAAAGCCCTCAAAGTTATTGACGTTGAAGATCAGTACATCAACCACGGCATTCGTTCTTTCCTGACCATTCAAGCGCTCAAAAAACGTTACAACGCCGACGCTGTTACAATTAAATGCCTTATGCTCAAAGAACGCAAGCCGTGCATTGGCTTTTCGATGCTCAACAGCGTTCTGTCGCCCTGCGCGTGCGAAGATCAGATGGATTCCCTTATCACGATTATGCTGGGAAATCATCTCCTTGACCGCGGCGGGTTCCTGCACAATCCGGACTTCGACACGGAACGAAATCAGTACTACGGTTCACACTGCACGACGCCTCTGCAGATGTACCCCTCGTACGAGAACAAGCCGGAACTGCCGTTCTATATCCGTCCGTTTGCTCACATGCTGCCCAAGACTGCGGCGATTGATGGTCGTATGCCGGAAAACGCTCCTGGGTTGATTGCCAAGTTCACCGTTGACGGCATTATTTCCGCCTATACCGGACGAATCGTCAGCTCTCCGGAGTTCACCCAGGCGGGCGGTTGTACGACCCGATTCAGAATGGACATGGACAAGCTGGAAAACGTCTGCAGCATGTACCGCGGTCCCCACCCGATTCTCTTCCTGACAGAACCGGAAAAAGCGCGCTGGTTCAAGATGTTCGCCAAGCTGTACAAATACGGCTGGAAAGGCAACTGCTAGGGGATTCGTAATTCTCTCGGAGTGCGGGAGCAAAGCTCCCGCTTTCGTACTTGACGGCTTGCCGGCGGCGAGGCGCCGCCCCCAGTCCGCGCTACCGCGCGAGACGTATTACAATCGCTCCCGTTGGTCGCTAGCATACTTGATGGTAGATTTCGTTTTTCTGTAGCGAGCTGCGCTCGCCGGTTAGAGCGATTCTAATTAGAAAAAAAGCGAGAGTTCCGCTTCGCTCCCCTCTCGCACTCCGGCAGTTGGCGCCCGAGACAGGCGCCATCCAGAGGGCGTTTTCTTCTTGCGCAATGCGATATTTCCCCCTTCGAGCGGAAGGGGGAATGAATCGTCTTTATTTCTTCAGCTTCGCGATAGACTGTTCAACCGCGGTTTTCTGGTCGATAAGGTCTTGCAGAGACTGCTTTTCCTTTTCGATAACAGCGGCGGGGGCTTTGCTGACAAACGCTTCGTTCGACAGTTTCGCCTGTTTGCCTTTGATGAACCCTTCCAGCTTGGCGAGTTCCTTCTCCTGCTTTTTCAGCTCCGCTTCGATGTCGATAAGCCCGGTCAAGTCCATCGAAACTTCCCAGTCTGAGGAAGCGTAGTTACTCGACAGTTCCGGATATTTCGCGTCCGGACCGCAGGAGGTCATTTCCGCCCCTGCCATGGAGGCGAAGTATGCCGCCATCGGTTCCAACAGCGCTTTGAGTTCATCCGTGCATTTGAGTGCGAACTGAACCGTGTTCTTTGGCGGAACGTTCTGTCTTGATCGGATTTCTCGAATGCCGCGCAGGACGTCCTGGAAGACGGCGAACTGGCTTTCGACTTCTCCGTTTTGCCATTCCTTGGGCAGTTCCGGCCAAGCCGCCAAACAACAGAACTGAGCAGGTTCAAAGCGACCAACGGGAGCGGTTTTTGGCAATCGCGCGGCAGCGCGGTCTGGGAACGGCGCCTCGCCGGCGCAGTCGTTGAGAACCGCCCAAATGTCCTCTGTTACAAACGGCATGATCGGGTGAAGCAGACGGGTGATGACGTCTAAAGCGTAAACCAGAACCCGCTGCGCCGTTGCGCGCTGATCCGGGTTGTTCAGACGCGCCTTGACCATTTCCACGTAGAACGAGCAGTATTCGTCCCACGCGAAGCCGTACAGAACGCGGATGGCGTCTGAATACTTAAACGTGAGCAGGTTTTGAGTGAACTCTTGAGCGACGGTCGACAGGCGGCTGAGCAGCCAGCGGTCTTCCAGCGTCAGCGACGATTCCTCAACCAGTCCCGGCGTGTATCCTTCCATGTTCATCTGGACGAATCGGCAGGCGTTCCAGAGCTTGTTGCTGAAGTTTCGACCCATTTCAAAGCGTTCGGAAATAACGGCGCCGCGTTTGAGAGCCAGGTCTTCTTCGGACTTCGCCCATTGAGTACGGAAATATTCCTTGCATTTGGGGCATTTGACGCGCGGTCGAATGCGGTTTTCCCGCGTCTGCTCAACTCTGGCGCCGCAGTACGGGCACTCGAAGTCAACCGGCAGACGGACGTCCTGATTTTCCGTCGTCAGCCACGCCATTCCGAAACGCAGAGCGTCGGCGCCGAACTTGTCGACAACGTCCAGCGGGTCAACGCCGTTGCCTTTGCTCTTGGACATCGTATCGCCGAACTTGTCGAGAATTTTCGGGTGAATAAACACGTCGTGGAACGGGACGGTGTTGCAGTTCTGCAAGCTGGTTAAGACCATTCGCGCCACCCACAGGGTAATAATGTCACGCGACGTAATGAGTAAATCGGTCGGATAGAACTTCGCCAGTTCCGGCGTCGCGTCCGGCCATCCCATTGTGGAGTGAGGCCACAACGCGGACGAGAACCACGTGTCCAAAACGTCCTGATCCTGTACGAGCGTATGACCCGGGACGGCGCTCGCGTCGAGCGTTCCTTCCTGAACGCAAATCCACCACTGGTTGTTGGCGTCGTCGTGCTTCCAGATAACGTCGGTTCGATCGGCGAACGCGGCTTTCAACTCTTCCTCCGGGCAGTCCTCGCAGTACCAGATCGGGATTTGGTGTCCCCACCACAGCTGACGCCCGATGGGCCAATCCCGCTTTTCGCTCAGCCAGTCCAGATAACCCTTGGCATATCGTTCCGGGTGAATCTTGACCCGCCCGTCGATAACGGCGTCCATGGCAGACTGTGACAGCTGATCCATACGGACAAACCACTGATCCGACAGGAACGGTTCAATGGGCGTCTTGGAGCGGTCGGACATGGGCAATTCAATCTCGCGGTCTTCCACCTTGAGCAGAACGCCCGTCTGTTCCAGTTCCGCCACGACGTTTTCTCTCGCCTGGTAAATCGTCTGCCCTTCGTACTTGCCGGCGTTGGCGTTGAGGGAGCCGTCTTTATTGAGAATGTTGATCATGGGCAGCTTGCAGCGGCGGCCGACTTCGTAGTCGTTGGGGTCGTGCGCCGGGGTGATTTTCACCGCGCCGGTGCCCAGCTCGGGCTTTGCCCAGATGTCGGCGACGAGCGGGATTTCCCGGTTCTGAATCGGCAGCATGACCATTCTGCCGTCTTTCGCCATTTCCGCCAACGTCGTCAGCAGAGGCAGCAGTTCCACCCGACGTTTCGCCAGGTCTGCCAGCTTCGCCTCAATTTCCGGCTTTTCCTTTTCCGGGGCTTCCGCAAGGTCTTTTGTCCATTGAGCTTCCAACGCGTCGTAGATTTTCGCCGGGTTGGGATGGACGGCAACGGCAGTGTCCCCGAGCATGGTTTCCGGACGGGTCGTGGCGACGGTAACGTATTCCGGTTCGCCCGGCTTCGGGTTGACGACCGGGTATTTCATGTACCAGAAATGCCCCTGAACGGTCTCGCTGAACACTTCGTCGTCACTGACCGCCGTTTGCAGGTTGGTATCCCAGTTGACGAGCTTTTTGCCGCGATAAATCAGATCTTTCTGGAAGAACGTAAAGAACGTGTATCGCACCGCTTTGGCGCAGCGTTCGTCCAGCGTGAACCGCTGACGGCGCCAGTCGCACGACGCGCCCATGCGCTTAAGCTGAGTCGTAATTCGCTTTTCGTACGAGTCTTTCCAGTCCCAGATTCGCTTGACAAGCCCTTCCCGCCCGAGTTCGTGCCGGGTCAGGTTTTCTTCTTCCTTAAGACGTTTTTCGACCATCGCCTGAGTGGCAATTCCGGCGTGGTCTGTGCCGGGCATCCAGAGGGTTTCATACCCCATCATGCGGTGCATACGGATTTGAGCGTCCTGAAGCGTGTTGTTCAAGGCGTGCCCGAGGTGCAGAGCGCCCGTTACGTTCGGCGGCGGAATGAGAATCGTATACGGTTTTTTATCGGAGTTCGGTTCGGCGTGAAAACAGCCGTTTTCTTCCCAGATTTTCAGCCAGCGTTGTTCCGCTAACTGAGGTTCAAACTGTTTGGGCAGCTCTTGCATGGCAGGATGATTGGTTAAAGTGAAACGATATTTATTATCAATTCAAAATCGAAACGCGGACTTCCCGCATTTTTCAATATTTGACGGATTGTACTATATTTATATAAAAAGTCAAGATACTAGGGGAGGATTTAGTTAGGAGTTAGGAATGAGGAGTGAGGAGTTATGGGCGCTTTGCGGCGGAAGCCTCCGTAAATCTCTTTCGCAGAATTGCCGATCCGTCCTGCTGGTTCGCGGACGTCTCGTCCGCCGAAGCCCAAAGCCCTGCTTAAAAACTGCAACGAAGCCGAAAAACCTGCTGGATCGCGGACGTAAGTCCGCAAAAGAAATATAATCTCCTTTGACGGCAAAGCCGTCAAATTGGCGCCCGAGGACGGGAGTCGTCCAGGGGGTGTTTTCTCCTGACGCAATACGTTCCATACCCTCCTCATCTTTCCTCTCCACCTTGTCATTTGTCATTTTTTTCAATTTTTTCCTTTCGGAAGTAATGATTTTTTCAAAATCTGGTGTATAATAAATAATATGGTAGTTTATCTACATTTGTTCCTGGACGTTCTGGAGCAATAGTTGTTTATATAACCGTCAACCTGTTTTCCCATCGAAGGAGTAAAACATGGCTAATTTCATAATCCGATCCTTCCTTTCTTCCCGCAACATTATGATGCGTAAATCGCTCTTGGGGTTGATAAGCGCTTTCTTACTTGGCGTTGTTTTCTGCGTCTGTTCTTATGCCGATACCGTTATTTCAGACGGTTTTATTCATGGCTATTGGTTTGAAAGCAACACAGCCGACGTTATGAATACTTCTAATGGATATAATTCTAAAGGAACGTTTGAAAGCGGTTTCATTGGTAATTCCATTTTTTTTAGCAACAGCGCTTATGTACGTCTGGAAAATTCCAATAATACTGACTTTGGAATTGCCGCAGGAAAAGACGGTAAAATGACAATCATGTGTTGGTATTATCCAACGGAAAGTACAACAAACCCTCGCGTTCTTATTTCAAATGAGGACTGGTATAAAGGGCTAAATCCCGGCGTAACGATAGACGCTCAATATCTAACTGGACCTGATTATAATTTTGGCGATGGAGTTCAAGCGCATCGTTGTGAATACGTAGCTAAAAAAACTGTAGCTAATAAATGGCAATTTGTCGCGGTTTCAGCTGATATACAAGCCGGCACTGCTGACCTTTATTATGGAGCGGCAGATGGCAATTTGCAATTGCTTAATACGATGGATATTTCCAAGCTGGACTCCTTTTTGAGCAGTTATAAATGGTATCTTGCCACCGACTATTCCAATTATGACTATTATTTTCGTGGTTATATGGATGAAGTTGCATTCTGGAATCGCGCATTAACACAGGCTGAAGTTACGTCAATATTTAACAACCAGAAAGCTGGGACTGGATTAGGGGTACAGCTTGCCAGAGCGGATGGCGGTTCTGTAACACAAAACAATGGAGCCTGGTCAACAGATACAAACTGGTCATACAGGGCGGTTCCGGATTCTCAAACCGACGTTATTATTAACCATTCAATAACAGACAGCGCAGACCGAACGGTTAATGCGAATATGACGATTAATAACGATGGGGCTTATACGTCGTCTGGTACGCTTACGCTCGGCGATAACTCAACGAAGTTTATCCGTGCAGGAAAGACGCCGATACGGTCGCCTGAGGGTCAGTATTATATTTACTATTCAAGGAATTCGGCTACCGCCGCTTATTCTGCGCCGATTACCTATATTGATATCAGCGACGAAATATTTATTAACGGCTTTAACACGAGCTTTACCGTTAATAAGGCGGCTGCAAAGAA
>CACXSS010000057.1 GCA_902770245.1 uncultured Planctomycetota bacterium
AGTAAAATAGATAAAACAAAATCTTTTCTAATCGATACAATAAGAGTATTTTAACGCGATTTTTCCTTAAGTTGATACCTATGGGGTGAAACCCACGGATTAGAGATTCGACAATAACAAATATCGTTAAACACGCTTTTTCTACTCGCTCCCTTTACGGGGGCGAGAGAAAAAGATACTGAAACGATCACAAAGACAGCCAAACTTAAAAACACTCACTGATTCTTATCGCCAGCCATTCCTCAGCAATTCTTCTTCACGCTTTAGCATTTCTTTTATTTCATCATCGGACATATTTTTCCCATTAGTATCTTGTAAGATATTTTTATACCAGGGAATGTAATTGCCGTCGTCGTCAATTTCATCAAAGCGAAATGGAGAGTAAGAATAGAAAACAACCTTGCCTTTTAAACTGCCGTATTTCTCAATAAGATGTTTGGGTAAACCAACTTCGTATAACGATTCCGATTTCGACAACAATTGAACGCTTTCCAGAGAGATGTCCGCTTTCGTTATCTGTAACGCCTTAAGATGGAGCTTGCCAAGTTTCACGATCATCTGATCGTTAACTAAACTATAAAAACGATCTGTTTCCAAATCATAATATGCTCCACCAATTACTAAAATCTGTAATTGTGAAATTTCAGATAGAATATCGCCAAATTTCTTCTGATATTCTTTAAACTCCGCCAGATTTTCAAAGGAACAACCTAGAGAAACATAAAGCTTTGTAACCGCCATTTTTTTAATTATTTGAAGTTCTTCCAGCGAAGGATCAAACAATGTTAAAGAGTGAATGGATTTATTTGGAACAAGCTTTTCAAGTCCCTGTTTAGATAACCAGCCTATATGAACCAGATGCAACTCTTTTGCTAATGATATATTGACTATCCAATCCAGCGATTTATATTTTTCTGGAATTTTGGATTTATCGCGTTCAGGAAGAGGAGGCGTCTCAAATGAATCGTCATCTTCAAGATCATTTAAATCGTCGCCTTCAGTATCATTTGGATCGCAATCTTCCATACTTTCCATAAGTCTTTGGAGTGAACTGCGATAATGATTATCGTCAAGGTCTCTAACAAGATCGTCTTTGTTCCAGTATTCAACGAAAAAATTTTTCAGATGTGGAAGTTTTTCCAGATCTAAAACAGCGTCCTGATCGATTTCAGAAAAATCAAGATTCAGAGATTGGAGTTTTTTTAATTTATAGAGATTGTCCAGCATGCGGCTGCTGATTTTAATTGCTGCGATATAAACAAAGTCTACATAATTACCTTCATGGCTTGTACCGAAACTAAAGTCGTTACATTCAGAGTTCAATTCTTTAATTGCTTCTTTTTCGATTGACGATAATTCCGTAAATTGTTCGTCATTCTCCAAGTCTAAATCGGCGCCGGCGCATATTGCGGTTGCCAAAAGAACTAACAGCACGAAAAAGGCATAAAAGTATGTTTTCATGTTTTTTCTCGAAACGAGTGGCGAATTGTTGCTGAAGGGGGAAACGTTTTTACCAAGGAATTCCATCTTGATACCATTCCGATTGTTCAGAGCTATACGAACATAACGGATAATAATCAAGAGTAACTCTAAGTGTAAAATTGCTGCCGTTAATTTTATATTCCCAATTATATGGAGGAACGTACGGTTTTGGAATACTGGATAAATACTTTGGCTGTAACAATTCTAAACGTTCTGGAAGCGTTCCATTGTCGTTTTTATATTGCTCTATAGCGATAATAATTTTGTTCCCTTCATCGATTGATTTATTCACTTTCGAGTGCGTCCATGAATAATAATCAACAAATGGCGCCATCAGAATGTATAGATAATACAAAGCAATTCCTAAAAGTATGGCAAGGATTGTAAAAATTGTATTCTTATTCATGATTATTTGATATTCTCCCTGTAATTTGTTTTATTTTTAATTATAAAGATAATTTATGAGATTGCAAGAGATATACATTCATTCAGATAAAATTTCGTTTTCTTCGGCGGACAGAATGTCCGCGAACCAGCTGTTCAAGCGGGCTTTCCTGCGAAAGAGATTCTCGGAGGCTTCCGCCGCAAGCGCAGGCAAGCCGGGATGCGTAAGCGTCCGGAAAAGAACTCACGCGAAGTTCGCAAAGTTCGCAAAGTTTTAAAAAACAGACGCTTTAGCGTCTGTCAAACAGACAACGCTATAATTTGGAAAACTGACGCTTTTCGCCGGAACGGCCGATAATCTCCGACACTTCATTAAACGAAACGAAAGCCATCGGGTCGACAGCGTAAACGATTTCTTTTAATCGGACAACCTCAAATCTGTTGACAACAAAGTACAGCGCCTGTTTTTTCTGCTGAGCGTAGAATCCTGTAACATCCCAGATTGTAACGCCGCGTTCCATGGCAGTCGAAAGGGCCTGAGCGATTTCTTCGCCCCGGTCAGAAATGATAATCGCCGCCTTTCCGCGATCCAGCCCTTCGACCATGAAGTCTACCGCCTTCAAGCCGACGTAGTAAGCGAGAATGGATAACAACGCATTGTCAACCCCGACCAGCGGAATGGATGACGACATAATAATCGCGTTGTAGATCATCGCCAGCGTTCCAACAGACAACCCGGTTTTTTTATTAAGCAAAACCGCCGCTACCTCAACGCCGTCCAGACAGCCGCCATATCGAATCGTCAGACCTGAACCCGCGCCAGACAACAACCCTCCAAATACAGCAGCTATAAGCAGGTTTTGAGTGTGTATCTGAATATTGCCCAAAACGTACATCCAAAACGAAAAAAGGGAGATGGCAAAAATCGAGTAAATCATAAAATTCAAACCGATTTTTCTCGCTCCAAATAAAAACAGAGGAATATTCAAAACCAGCAGGAAAAAGGAAATAGGAATTTCCGGCAATCCGAGATTTTTATAAAACTCGGCGTCCGTGGTAATGTAATTGAACAGAATTGACGTTCCTGAAAAGCCGCCGTCAATCAGCTTGCCAGCAACCAGAAAGAATCCAACCCCTACTGTGTTGATTAATGTCGAAACAATCAACATCAGAAAATTTTTCCAGTGCAGTTTCTGAAGTTGACTCAAGGCGGCGGACAAATGTTCGTCAAACGGTTTTTGGGGCATGGGTAATAACCTTAATAAAAATGGTTGATTCAAAAACTGTTAATTCAGGAACGAGATTCGCAAGACGTTCTAAACGAAAATCCCAACAGTTTCCTGAATGTATTTACTTTAATTTTAACGAAATAATGCATTTGTTCAATAGGGCAACGTTCTGAAATTATAACCAGGTCTGCAGGAATGCGTTATTAATGTTGCACCGTCCCGCTACAATTGATATAATCATTAAATTTAGCACAACCGTTAAAATCGCTAAAATCCGCAAAAAAGTTTTATTCGTTTTTTAAAATGCAATCGTTTTAATCTTTACCCATTTTTAAAATATATTAAAATGATTGATAAGAAAAAAGTATTTTCCCGCCACGTATATAATGATTGACGCCATGAGAAAGCCCCTTCGATTTATTGCCGCAATTATGATGTCTGCAGCAGCAATGACATCATACGCCCCCCTGTTTGCTCAGAAGCGCAGCGTATTGGATAGCTCTGCGTCTGTAGATTATACTGTCAATCGTCTCGTTCCATACGATTCTGAAACAAAGCCGGCGCGTTCAGCTCAGAACATGCCGGTGCCGGAAGATCAATGGCAGGCGTTTAGACAGATGATTGCCGATGCCAAGGAGCGATTCGAAACGATTAATCGTAACTTTGGCGCCTATGCGTGCATTGTTACGATGAGAGAAACCGTTGGCGGCGAACTGCAGGACATGCGCCGGGCGCAGATGATTTTTCGGGCGAAGCCGTTTAGCGTTTACTTGAAGTACATAACGCCGGACAATATTGTTGGACGCGAGATGATCTACGTCGAGGGGAAAAATTACGGAAAAATAATCGCAACCAAAGGAGGGTTCCGTCCGGCGTTGGCTCATATTACCAGAGCTATCAAAACCGACAGCCCAATGGCGCGCGCAGAATCCAATCACTCTTTAAAAGAGCTGGGAATTGCCAGCATGATGAAACAGCTTTTGGATGTCGCTTATTCAACAGAGCAGTTCCCTGACTGCAAAATTGAGTTCATTGAAAACGCTTCAATTGACAATCGCCCCTGTACAGTTATTCAGATAACGCACGAACCGAAGTCCAAAGTGTTTCCGTTTTATAAAGGGCAGGTTTTTATTGACAATCAGTACCTTGTTCCAGTCCGGTTTGTTTGTTACGACTGGCCAGACGCTTCTGGAATAGCCCCGATTCGGGAAGAGTTTACTTATACCAATATCATTCCGAACATTTCTGTAACGGACGCGGATTTTGACTATCGCAACCCCCGTTACGAATTCAAAAAAGACTTAACCATTTCTCCGGATTAACAGACGAGAAAAACGGTTCGGCGTTTCATAAACATTTAAGCCTCCCGTTTAAGGATATGCTTTATCAAGGTTTGCGTCCGAGAATATCTTCTCCGGTTCGATAATATGCTTTTATTGTTTCAGTCCGCCCTGGATTGTAATTCGACCGTCGAGAACCGGCGCGATGGGTTGTTTGGATTGTTTCAGAGCTTCAACAACGGCGTCTGTGATAAGGATATTGACGTCTGCAGCTTTTATCGCTCGCTGTTTGAGGATGTCGTACCCGTCGCCGCCGTTGTACATATAGCTGTTTACAGCGAATTTGTATACTCTTTCCGGGTCGACAGGTTTAGAATCAATCTTCAAATCTGAAATCTTGCCGTCAGAACCGTTGTTGTAAACGATAGTATATCTTACCTGTTTGGAAACCTGTCCGAACGCGCCGTTAGTTTGATAAACTGAAGCGACGAATTTGAACAGATCAAGGACGTCCGAACCTTTCATTTCAATCAAAACCAGCGTATTGTCGTAGGGCAGACAGGCTTTGATGTTTTCTTTGGTAATATCTCCTTTGGGAAGACCAGCTCGAAAGACGCCGCCGTTGCTGAGAACGAAATCGACAGGCGTTTTGTTCTGAACCAAAAAGTCGTACGTTGAATCGCAGATCAGATTGCAAACGGCGCATTCGCCCATGCGAGATTCCTTTTCGCCTAACGGGAACGGGGCGGATGAATGTGCAACAACGGTTTTCAAATCAGCAGAGGCTTTTTGAATGTACGGCTCTAACGCCTTTGCTATTTCAGGATCCGGTTCTGTATCGGTTGTAACAGGAATCGGCGTCCAGCTTTCCAGAGCCGCTTTTCCGTTCTGAATCTTAAATATCGCCTTGCCAACATATCGGCTGTAGGCGTTTGCTGTAACAACCGGAGCGAATTTGGCAAGTTTTGGTTCGGTAAAATAAGAATGAGCGTGTCCGTCAACAATCAGGTCGATTCCTTCAACGGCGTTTCCCAAATCGACAGATGTTACATGACCGTCAAAGAGTTTAATGTCGCCCATGTGCGTCAATGCGATTACCACGTCAACTTTTTCGGTTTCCCGAAGCGTTTTGACTGTCTTTTTCGCCGTTTCGATTTCGTTGTCGATGGTAATATAACTAGAACTGTCCAGCAGGCTGGGCTGATTGATTAACACGCCAAAGACGCCAACGCGAATTCCTGCAATCTGTTTGACAACGTACGGCGGCAAGACGCTTTCTCCATCAGACTTGAAATGAACATTGGCGCAAACTACTGAAACCGATGGCAAACCTTCGTCGTTGGACTTCAAAAAACGCACCTGCTCCTGATAGATTTCTTTGGAATGGTCAAATTCGTGATTGCCAATTGTCATGACGTCGTATTTCATCAATTTAAAAGCAATCAAATCCGGTTTGGCGTAAAACTGGTTTGAGATCGGCTGACCGGTATTGTAATCGCCGGAATCAACCAACAGGACGTTTTTGTACTTGTCGCGCTCGCGTTTGATAACCGCCGACTGAATCGCCAACCCGCCTTGACCGTTTATCGGAACAATCGCTCCATGGTGATCGTTCGTATGAAGAACGACCAATTCAACCGGCTCGTCGGCAAAAACGCCAAAAAATGAACTTATCGTCAACGTCAAGACGATTATTGCGTTATATAAATATCTTGGATTTGTCATGGATTAACGATTAAATATTTCTCAATGATACCATCTCCGGTTCGCATAATGCGAACGATATATAATATATTATAATAAATTATTAGAATTTTTCAAGATAATGCGCTGCATTCTTCAGAAACGCTGATAAGAATTTTATTCAAACATATCTTTCCCAACATCTGAACGATTCCGTTTCTCTTTATTTGTTGGATTGCCCCTCGTATTTCTTGAATTCTATGGTATAATAACAGGTCAAAGAGTTTAGAATTGGCGGACGAGGCGTTTTACGTTAACTCCCCTCCTCACTTAACTATTTCCTATACAGCCATGTCAGACAAAAACAATTCAAACAATAATAACGATTCAAAAGACCCCAAAAAGGATTCGTCAAAATGGGGATACTATTCCCTTCCGATTTGGATTTTGGCAATAATTGGCGGAATTGGAATAGCCGCTTTTTATATTCAATCGGATTCCCGGCGAACGTTTACCGTACCGTACATGGATTTCGTCAAGCTGGTCGAGCAGGGCGCGCCGGAAAAGAACCCGAAGGCGCAGCAGGTCTATACAGAAAAGCGGGGCGAGAAGACGTGTCAGTATCGGGTGTCCAACATTTCGGAATTAAAAGTCGGCTCAACGCGAATTACCGGAAAAGGCGATTTTATCATGGTTTCGGAAAACGGAAAACCTGTTGAAGGGAAATTATACAAAGACCGCAATTTTGTCAGCAATCGGCACGGGTTTGCCGACGATGGAAACTATCTGTTCAATTTGCTTAAATCCAAAGGATTTGACAACGTTGACGGCGAGACGTCCAGCTCTCCCTGGGTGCATTCTTTACCGTCAGTAATTATTACAATAATTTTAATTGGATTACTCATATTCTTTATCCGCATGATGGGCAAAGGCGGCGCGTTTGCCTTTGGTCAGTCGCGCGGTCGCTTTTACAAGCCGGACGAGATCAACGTTACCTTCAAAGACGTAGCGGGAATTGACGAGGCGGTTGAAGAAGTCAAAGAAATCGTCGAGTTCCTCAAGACGCCGGAAAAGTACAAAAAAATCGGCGGACGCATTCCCAAAGGCGTTCTTCTGGTTGGACCTCCCGGAACAGGAAAGACGCTTCTTGCCAAGGCGATTGCCGGAGAAGCGGGCGTCCCGTTTGTGAGCATTTCCGGCTCGGATTTCGTCGAACTGTTCGTCGGCGTCGGGGCGGCGCGCGTTCGAGACATGTTTGAACAGGCGGCAGATTCCGCTCCGTGCATCGTCTTTATTGACGAGTTGGACGCCTTGGGTAAAACCCGTTCCGGAAGCGTTACAGGCGGTCAGGACGAACGCGAACAGACGCTCAACGCCCTCCTGGTGGAAATGGACGGTTTCCCGGACAACAACGGCGTTATCGTTTTAGGTGCGACCAACCGACCGGAAACGCTTGACCCGGCTCTGCTGCGTCCCGGACGATTCGACCGTCACGTTCTGGTTGATCGTCCAGACCTGCTCGGTCGCATTGCGATTCTGGAAATCTACGCCAAAAAGATCAAACTGGATCCGGAAGTCGACCTGAAAGAAATCGCGTCCATGACAAGCGGTTTTGCCGGCGCTGACCTGTCCAATCTGATTAACGAGGCGGCGTTGCTGGCAGCCAGAGCAGGTAAAGACTGTGTTACAAAAGAAGAACTCAACGAAGGAATCGAACGCGTTACCGCCGGCTTGCAAAAGAAACAGCGCGTTATGCACCCGGACGAAAAGCGGCGGGTGGCGTATCACGAAAGCGCGCACGCGTTGGCGGCGCACCTCCTTCCCAATACCGATCCCGTTCACAAAGTTTCGATTATTCCCCGCGGTCTGGCGGCGTTAGGATACACGCTTCAGCGGCCGGATGAAGATCGATACCTCGTTACTCAATCCCAGCTGGAAAGCCGAATCATGGTCTATCTGGCTGGCACGATTGCCGAACAGATGGTTTTCAACGACATCTCCACCGGGGCGCAAAACGACCTCCAGCGGGCGACAGACCTTGCCCGAAGCATGGTCATGGACTACGGCATGAGCCGACTGGGACGCTTGAGCCTTCGCACAAAAGAAACTTCGTTTATCAGCGGCGAAGAGGTTGCGAAATCGTCTGCCTTGTCAGAAAACACCGCGGCGAAAATCGATGCGGAAGTCGAATACATCATGGAAACGGCGTTTAACGAAACGAAAAAAGTTTTGGAAAATCATCGTTTCAAACTGGAAGCGTTGGCAGAAGCGCTGCTGCTAAAAGAGGTCATCGACTCGGAAGATCTGTCAAAAATTCTCGACGACAAAACGGAGAACAGCTAATAGCTATGGCAATCCGGGGCGTGTTCTTCCCCGGATTGTCTAAATAAAACGTCTGTATCCGGAACGTCTCAGACTTCCGGCAGTTCGTAGCCCTTGCGGCGTTCTCGGTCAAGCATGGCGTTGGCGTCGGCGGAATCGAAAACTTCTTTTTCCGGGTCCCACTTGAGGGAATGTCCGACGTATCGGGCGATATTGAGCATGTGACACAGCGACGCGGTGCGATGTCCGATCTCGCAGTCGTCAAGAGGCGTTCCGCCAAAGCGGATGCATTCGATCCAGTTGCGAATGTGGGCTTCGTGTCCCAGTTCCTTCTCTTTGGCAACCAACTCCGGAACTTCGATCTTGCCGGCTTCGTCAACCAGTTCATTTGGATTGGCGGTAACCTTGTTAAACCAAATCTCCATCTTGCCCTTTTCTCCAAAGAAGATTCCGCCGCCGCGGTTGCCCTCTTTGCCGTCGTCGTCGCCCAGCTTGACGACAAGACCGTTGGCGTACTTGAACGCCAGACGCGGCTGACAACAAATGCCGTTTCCGCGTTTTGCGGTTTCAGGTTTATCGTATGTTGGCGGCTCGAGCTTGTCGCCTGTTACAATAATCTCGACCGGTCCGGTATGCTGCATTCCCAACGCCCATTGAATCTTGTCAAGCCCGTGAGTTCCCCAGCCCGTCATTTCTCCGCCGGAGAACGGTCTGAACGACAGCCAGCCCGGCTTGCCGCGAGGAATAAACAGTTCCGGGTGATACGGAACCAGCGGCGCGGGACCGCACCAGCGTTCCCAGTCCAGACCAGCCGGGACTTCCACCCCCTTCATGTTATAGAACCAGGGCGATTCGTAATTGGCGGCAAGGACTTTGGAAATCTTGCCCAGCCCGCCGTCGCGAATAAACTTGCAGCTGCGATAGTCGATTTTCAAACTTCGCATCATTGAGCCAGCCTGGAAGACGACGCCCGCCTTTCGCGCCGCTTTAACCATCAGCCGTCCTTCAGCAATGGTCAACGATATGGGCTTTTCCGCATAGATGTGCTTTCCCGCCTGGGCGGCGTGAATGCAAATCAGAGATCGCCACTGTTCCGGCGTTGCAGTAAGAATCGCGTCGACGTCTTTTCGATCAAGGATTTTTCGATAATCTGAAACCGCGTCCGTATCGGGATTGCAGCCCCATTTTTTCGCCCTGTCCTGAGCGCGAGGCAGATAGACGTCAGCGCAGCCAACGACTTTCGCAGTTTCAACGCGAAACGCCCGATCCATGTCGTACGTTCCCTGACGTCCGACGCCGATGCCGGCAATATGAACCTTGTCGTTTGCGCCCGGCTTGCCGTCTTGCGCCAAAACGCTGCGCGGAATTAACAGCGGAACGCCAAGAGCCGCTGCGGTCATGCCTAAAAATTCTCGACGAGTTGATTTCATATTTAAGTCTCCCATGTTAAATTATGTGGAATAAGTAACAAACAAAAGTTGTGAGCAGAGTTATTTTTTGAGCTGTTTTATAAGCCACTGAGCCACGTCCGGATTATTATACTCAAGAGCAGAGTCTGTGGCGCTTTTTCCCCCTGTACCTTTTGCGAAAACGTCAGCGCCATGTTCGACCAGCCACTGAACCATTTTTAAACTTCCGCTTTCAGCAGCGCTATGTAAAGCGGTATCGCCGCTGTTGTTCTTGGAATTGACGTCAAATCCTTTTTCAGTTATTAACCATTGAACCAATTCCGTATTCTCGCTCCGGGCGGCAAAATGAATGGTTGAATCTCCATTTGCACTTTTTGCTTCAATGTCTAATCCTTGTTTGATAAGCCATTGAACCATTTCAAGATTCCCGCTTAAGGCGGCAAAATGCAAGGCTGTTATACGGGATTCAGAAACAGCGTTGACGTCTGCGCCATGCTCGACCAACCACTCAACAAGCTTCAGGTTCCCGCTTTCAGCGGCGAAATGCAGCGACGTCATATCAAATGCTTGTTTTGTGTTGACATCCAACCCTTGTCGAGCAAGCCATTGAACCAGTTCCAGATTTCCGCTTTCGGCAGCAAAATTCAATGCGTTTCCGAAATTGGCTTTTTCGTTTATATCAACGCCTTGTTTCACCAGCCACTGGACCAATTCGAGATTCCCGCTTACCGCGGCGGGATGCAGCGCCGTTCCAAATGTGGCGTTGGCGTTAACGTCCATTCCCTGTTTGACCAGCCACTGAACCAGTTCCAGGTTCCCGCTAACGGCGGCAGAATGTAACACGGTCCATTTAAAATCAGTTTTTGCGTTTTTGTCTGTGCCCTGCTCTATTAACCATTGAACCAATTCCAGATTCCCGCTTTCGGCGGCGTAATGCAGAACAGTCTGTTTGAAAGCCCCTGTTGCGTTTATATCAGCGCCTTTAGCGATAAGTTCCTTAACCCGTATCAAATCGCCTTTCAGAGCGGCGTAGTGAAGAACGTTTCCGCCAAAGCAGATAAAAGGTTTTTCTCTTAAACAATAATCAAAATCGAATTCTCCCGTTTTGAACATCTGCTCAAAACGTTGAACGCTTTGTTTATCGACATGATTATAAATCAGTAAGGTTAATATCTTCGGACTGGTATGGCGGGACGATTCAGCTTCAGTTTTTTCTGCGCTGAAACCGCCGCTTGGCAAAAACAGGGATACGACCAAAAGAGCAATAAACAACAAACCGTTATTTTGAAAAGGTTTCATGATAATTCTTCTCCTGTTGCAAGATCGCACTGAATAAAAAAGTCAACGGGATCGTTTGTAGAACGTTTCGGTCAGTAACGCAAACTGATGTTACGCTACCGAACGAAACGATGAATTTAGTCTGTTATATTCCGGGGGCTTACGCACCCCGGCTCGCCATTATTATTTCTGAACCGGCTGCGTCCAGCAGGACGGGTGTTCCGGCTTGCCGCGCATGGTGCAGCGAGCGGGAATCATCGCGGTGATTCTGGCGCGGACGTACAGGTCGTCGTCCGTCATGGTATACTCAGCGTGAGTTCCCTCGACCGTCTTGAACGTCTCGCCGACAGATTCGGAATACACATTAATCTTTCTCGCTGGGAATTTACCCTCTTTGGGCGAGTCAATCGTTTTAAACGTCTTGTCGAACCCGCGGCGCGTGCCGATGAAGTCGATCTTGTAATTGACGTCTTTTTCCGCGTGGACGTCAACCGCCAGCGTACCGGTTGATTTGTCGAACTGAACGTCGTTGAGCCAAACGCCGACAGCTGCATAGAAGTCGCCGCGGTTGAGAGCTTTCATCAAATCGACAGCGTTGAGCGTTTCGCAGCGAACCATGACCGAGCCGCCAGCGGCGGTTTCGAAGTCAGTGTAGAAACGCTGATAATTGTGTGTGTCGTCTGTGGCGGTTGCCATAATCAACGGCTGATTTTTGTCGGCGCGGAACGCGTTGATAATGTCCCAGTACTTTTCCATCGTCCAGAAGTCCGGACGCCCCGGGAAATTCGGACCGCAGTTGATCAGTTCAAAGAATCGAATTTCGGGCTGTTCGCAAAGCCATTCCGGCTGAACGTCGTACCAAATCCAGTCTGGATGGTTGAACATGAAAAAGACTTCGTCTTTGGGCGTATCGCCAATCATCTCCTTAATCGCTCGCAAAGACCAGCTGACCGATTCGTAACCGGAGCAATGGGGCGACATTTTCGTCCCCTCAATTCTTCGGCTCATGTACATCGCTGGCGCCTGACCTTCCAGCTTGTCGACAAGTTCCTGCGTAACTTCCGCCCGGGAGTTAATCAGATTAGAGTGCACCTGGACGCCGTCAGCGCCGTGAGTCGTCAGTTCGTGACCGGGAACGAGCAGAAACCGATCTTCCTGATTGAGCAATGCGGAAAGCTCGTCGAAGTTTCTCATTCGAAGCTGAAGTTTGCCGCCTTCTTCCTTCGTCTGCATGGGGAACTTGTAACGGCTCTGACCGCGTTCGTAAGCCGCTCGTTTCGGACCTTCAGGAGTAAACCATTTGTCGGTATCCGCCTGAAATCTGCCGTGGTCAGAGGGAACGACGAATTCGTACCCGGCGTCGCGATAAAGAGAACACGCCTCTTCCAGCGTCGCCGAGCCGTCAGACCAGAACGAGTGCTGATGAAGGTGCCCGCGACGCCAGCCGGGAATTTTCAGGGGGCTGACCGGAGCGTTGTTAAAGACTTCCGGGGATTCGGAATACGCCAAAGATCCGGCGGAAACAAACGCGGCAATAGCCGCTGACGATTTAAGAAAATTACGGCGGGAAAGTCGATTCTTGTTCATGAGCGCTCCTTTAAAATATAGTGGTAAGTTGCGAGTGGCGAGTTGCGAGATGAAATTACGCTTGCGCCAATTGCTAATTGCTAATTGAAAATTGCTAATTGCCAAAAAGTCGTTTGATTGCACCCCAAAGTCCGGTACTGGGTTTGGTTTGCTCTTCGCTGGGCTTGTCGTCAACCAATTCGCCGTTGTTTTTGCCGGTAATCGGGGCATATTTTCTCTTTTCGATATCCTCTTCCGGCATGCCGAGGTCAACGTTCTGCTTTTCACGAATAAGCGTTTTATTAACGAGCTTAAAAGGACAACCGCAGTTCGGACATTCAATACGATTCACTTCGTTATCTTCTGGAATCGTAATCATTTTACCGCATTTTAAACAGCGTTTTTCCATAGTTGGGATTTATTGGGTTGGTTAACAATGATAATAGTGGTAAGTAGTTAGTAGCGAGTTGCGAGAGTTTTTTTGAAGCGCTTGCGCCCTACTGCCTACCGCCTCTATATATATTTTACATCAAAACAAATAATATTTCAAGAGGCTGGAAGAAAATAATTCCGCATTCTGAATTGCTATTCCTCCCAGTCCAGACATCGGCAAACGGCTTTTTTCCATTGCTGAATTCTTCGTTTCGCTTCGTCCGGGTTCATTTGCGGTTTGAACACCCTTTGCGCCGTCCAATTTTGAGCGAGTTCTTCTTCTGAACTCCACGCGCCGACGCCCAAGCCCGCCAAATAGGCGGCTCCGCATGCGGTCGATTCCAAAACCTCCGGACGGACGATGTCTTTTCCGTACAGATCAGCTTGAAACTGCATGAGCAGGTCGTCCGCCGTCGCGCCGCCGTCAACGCGCATTTGGTCGATTGTCATGCCCAGGCTGGTCAAGTCGGATTCAATCGCCTCCGTTAAATCGTTGACCTGAAACGCAATCCCCTCCAAAGCGGCGCGGGCAATATGCGCTGTAGTCGTGCCTCGGGTTATACCGAGAATTCCGCCGCGGGCGTTGGGGTTCCACCACGGAGCGCCCAGACCCGTCAACGCCGGGACGAAGTAAACTCCGCCGGTATCGGGAACTGTTGCCGCCAGCGGCTCGATGTCCGCCGACGTCCTGACGGATTCCAGCTTCAAGCCGTCGCGAATCCACTGTACAGCCGCGCCGCCGACAAAGACGCTCCCTTCCAGCGCGTAACAGACTTTTCCGTTTCGCCGCCATGCTACGGTAGTAAGCAGGTTGGACGCCGACCGAACAATCTCGTCGCCCGTATTAACCATTAAAAAACAGCCGGTGCCGTAAGTCGTTTTGACCATGCCCGGCTTGAGGCACAGCTGACCAAACAGAGCCGCCTGCTGGTCGCCGGCGTCGCCGGATATTATTGCAGTGTACGGAAGCACATTGGCTTCAACAGTTCCGATTTCCCCGGAAGAATCGCAGACCTCCGGCAGCATAGACGCGGGAACGTCAAAGAGCTGTAACAGTTCCTCGTCCCAGGAGAGCGTATGGATATTAAACAGTAGCGTTCGGGACGCGTTCGAGACGTCTGTTACATATTTCCGCCCGCCGGTCAGATTCCAGATCAACCACGAGTCAACGGTTCCAAATCGCAGTTCGCCCCGATTGGCGCGATCGCGTGCGCCGGGAACGTTGTCCAGAACCCAGCGTATTTTCGAGGCGGAAAAATAGGCGTCGAGAATCAGCCCGGTTTTCTGACGGATCATTTCAGCCGCGCCGTCCTGACGAATCCTGTCGCACAGGTCGCTGGTTCGGCGATCCTGCCAGACGATAGCGGGACAAATCGGCTTGCCGGTTGCCGCGTCCCAAACGATTGTCGTCTCCCGCTGGTTGGCAATTCCAATCGCCAGCTCGTCGCCCGGCTTGACGTTTCCCCGTTCCAACGCCAGTTTTGCCGTTTCCAGCTGACTCTCCCAAATCTCCATCGGGTCGTGTTCCACCCAGCCTGGCTGCGGAAAATACTGCGTGAACTCCTTCTGAGCGGAGGAAACAATCTTCCCGCAGGAATCGAAAACAATGGCGCGCGAACTGGTCGTGCCCTGATCTAACGCTAATATATACATGGCCTTGTAAAATTGGCTAACGTTTAACGAACTTTTCTATTGTGGATTATAACGAAAACGGAGACAAAATGCAAGTAGGGAATAGAACTTGCGTTTATCTTTTGTCGGTGGTATAATAAGTTGAGAAGTGTGAGATGCCGTATTGCG